>JANNJB010000170.1:0-7302 GCA_031405615.1 Vicinamibacteria bacterium
GTGCTTCGCTGGGAAGGGCCCGGCCGGTAATCAAGATGCGCCGGAGCGGCCTTGCTCACCAGATGAACGACGAGACGGACTTCGGTCTGCAACGACGCGATCAGTTCGGCTTTGGAGAGGACCATGGATGTTCCTTTTGAAAATTCGGCGGCTTGGTCCACGCATGATAGAGGTGAAGGACCCGCGTTTCGCAGGTGGAGCCTCACTGCCGTCTGCCCGCGAGAGGAAGTGAGCCCCCCAAGCGGCGCGCATCGAATCGTCATCGCGACCGATCGCCCGATGACCTACTGGGAGACGGTGTCCCGCCCACGCTCGTGATTCTCACGAGCCTTCGCCGGCCCCCGGTCGCCGAGCCCTTCTTCCCGCGATTACGCCCTCAGCCGGGCGGGCGGGGTCTGATCGCGGACAACGGCGTCGTCCCTCCGGGACTCGAGAGGCGTCACCGCCGGCCCGTTCAGGACCTTGCCATCCTTGTCGAACCGAGAGCCGTGGCAGGGACAGTCCCACGTCTTTTCCGCGTTGTTGAATCCGACGAGACACCCCATGTGAGTGCACACGGGTGACACCGCATGGAGAAGTCCCCGCTCGTCGCGGTAGACCGCGGTCTTCTCTCCCGCCAGTTCCACGATCTTCCCCTCGCCCTTCGCCACCTCGGCCAGCGACGTCGCCTCCGCCCCCTTCAGGCGGTCTTTCACGAGGTGGACGGGGAAGTCGACGTTCTCTTTCACGTAGTCGACGATCGAGGCCTTCGCTTTGAAGCGGCCCGGGTCATACAGGTCCTGATATGGGTTCTTGCGGTCGAGAATCAGGTCGGTGTTGATCATCGCGGCGAGCGTGCCAAGCGTCATCCCCGTGCCGCTGTAGCCGGTGGCGAGGTACACATGCTCAGAACCGGGCTCGCGGCCGATGAACGGCAGCCCGTCCACCGGCTCGATCACCTGGGCGGACCACCGGTATTGGACCGATGCCACCTTGAAGCGGGCGGCCGCGAAGGCGAGCAGCACCTCGAAACGCTCTGTCGTGTCCTCGTCCTTGCCGGTTTTGTGGTCCTCGCCCCCAACGATCAGCAACGCTCCACCCTCCGAGGCCTGGCTCCGGATGTAGTGATACGGGTCTTCCGTATCCCAGAACAGCCCGAGTGGCGGTTCCTCGCCGCTCTTAAGGCGCAGCGCGAGGACGTAGGAACGGTAGCTCGCGACCTTGGTCTGCAGAAGGACGTTGTTGAAAGGCGCGTGTGTCGCCAGGATCACGTGTCGCGCGGTCACGGTTCCCGCAGCGGTGACAACCCGGCACGGCTCTCCGTCCTCCACCTCAACCACGCGGGTGCGCTCGAAGACGTGGCTTCCATGTCCCGGAATCGCGAGGGCGAGGGGGAGGAGATAACGGCGAGGATGGAGTTGCGCCTGGCGATCGAAGCGAAGCGCGCCCGCGACCTTGAAGGGCAGCGGAACCTCGCGAGTCAGGGTGACCTTAGAGCCGATGCTCGCCGCGGCCTTGCGCTCGGCCCCCAGTTCGCTCACCGTCTCGGGATCTTCGGTGTACTGGAAGGCGGGGACGCTCGCGAAGTCGCAGTCGATGCCTTCCTCGCGCACGAAGCTTTTGATCCGCGCCAACGCGACGCGGCCGGATTCGGCGGCGAGCCGGGCATTGTCCTCGCCGATGTCCTTGATGAGCTGCCCGCAGCTCCGATCGAGCGCCTCCGTAATGTGGGCGGTAGTGAAACCGCTCACGCCGCCGGCTACTGCGTCGGCCTCGATGACGGCCACCGAGAGGCCCGCCTTCCTCAAAAGGGTTGCTGCGGTCAGGCCGGTGATCCCCGCCCCGACGATGGCCACGTCTACGGCGAGATCTGCCTGGAGAGCGGGGAAGGTCTTACCCTTCGCGGTCGCGAGCCACAGGGATTGGGAGTTATTTGGGATCTTCATGGAGCCTCACTTTGACGGCCGTGGCCGCGCCTTCTGTTTGGTCCGGCTGTCTGTGACCAGGGTCTGGAGCACCAGGCACAGTCCGCCTCCGGTCCCTTTCGTCGGAGACCTCCTCCAGTCCGCTCGACTTCACGAGATCCGAACGGCCATAGCGCACAAGAAGGCGGGCGATGTCCCGGTAACGCTTCAGATGGCCGATGTTCAAGGATTGAGGTGTGAGCAATCCTCGTGCCTTGCTTCAGGCGAAGAATTGAAGCGCGAAAGCCTGTAACCGCGTGCCTAGGTCTTTCCCCGCACGATGAAGCGGCCCAGCCTTTCTACAAACGAGGGCCGCTTCCAACGCACGAATGCTTCTGTCCATCGTGCCATCGCGTTGGTGCAACCTCGAAAGGGTCGATCAACTTTCACCGGCTCATCGACTTCACATCGCCCTTGCGGTCGCAGAAGTGTGGGTGGCATCGCCCTTGCTCCTTCACGACCCCACGACAGGCCTGACGGCGTCCCACAAGGGGGTGCTGCGGCCGGCCACAACGTCGCACTCCACCTCCACATCGGGCGTGGTCGTCTCCAGCACCACCGAGTCGCTCATCGTCCGCATGGATGACGGCACGCAGCGCACGTTCAATGTCACTCCAACCACCACACTCCCCACCGCGCGCCTCGCTGAAGGCAACCGCGTGACCGTCCAGTATCGTCCTCTCGACGCTGGCCTCTTCGAGGCCGCGCGGGTCGAACTCACCAACGCTCTCAACCCGGATCGGCCGGCCCCGACTCCTTCGGACCGTTCGATGATGTCCGAGACCGCCGCGACGCAGCGCGACAACACCACCGCGACGCAGAGCGAGAACGCCAGGATCCAGGGTGAGACCACCGAGGACCGCGAGACCCTCCCTGCGACCGCGAGCCCCATGCCCCTTCTGGCGCTGGCCGGCCTGGGCGCGCTCGTCGCTGGCCTCGTGATGAAGGCGCGTCGCACCGCGTGACCCGAAGGCAGAGGACGCTTCGGACGATAGAGCGCATCTCTTTCGCACTCGGCGTCCTGTGCCTGGGGGCCTACTGGCTCGGCAAAGGGGAAGCATGGCTCTTCGCCCTTCGCCAGGAGGCGCAGCTCGGGAGTGATTCATCCACGTCGCGTGCGCGGTCCACTGACTCCCCGAGTGCTGTCCCCCCCGCGGCGAGCCTCCGGCAGACCGCCGCCACTGAAGAAGCCTGGGGACTGATCGAGGTCCCCCGAATCAGCGTCCGCGCGTTCGTGGCGGAAGGTGTGGGAAGCAAGACCCTGCGGGTCGCGGTCGGTCACATCCCTGACACCGCCTTTCCCGACGAGCCCGGAAGCGTGGGACTAGCGGGGCATCGCGATTCCGTGTTTCGACCGTTGGCGGAGCTCGTGGTGGGCGATGTCGTGACGCTGATCACCCGCGCCGCCACTTTCGACTATCGGATCGAAACCATCGAGGTCGTGGCCCCTACACGAGTGGACGTGCTGGCTCCCTCGAAAGAGAGTGTTTTGACCCTGGGGCGGGAGGGTTCGAGCGTCCTGCTCAAAAACTGTGCAAATACTTGACAGACCGCCGTCTTGAGCGTAACCTCCGAAGCATGGCGGATCCGACCGGTCTATGAGCAACGATCTCATTCTCCTCGTGACGCCGGAGACCGACGCCCGCGCCCGCCTCGGAGATGCTCTCAACGAGGCCGGCTTCCGGGTTCTCACCTCCCCGAACGACGCGGCGGCTCTCGCCTCCCTCGACGACATGCGTCTGTTCCTGCCCGACCTCGTGGCTCTCACTCTGCCCGAGGGAGATTCCGTCCTTTTGTCCCGACTCCGCGCGAACCCGGTGTCCGTCGATGTCCCGGTGGTGCTGCTGGCCAGGGATTCCGAGCAGCGCCGTCGCGGGCTGCGCCTGGGTCTGACCGAGGTCGTGGAAGCTCCCTACGAAGCGGAGGAGATGGTGCTCACCTGCCGCCTGGCGCTGGATCGCGCCGGGGTGAGACGCCGCAGCGAGCGGGAGATGACGGGTTCGCTGCAGATGCTGGCGGCTCCCGACCTCCTGCAGACCCTGGAAGCGGGGCGACGCAGCGCGGTGATCGTTCTGCGGTCTTCGGGTCGCGAGGCCACGCTGTGGATGCGCGAGGGACAGCTCGTGGACGCGCGACTCGGCGATGGGCGCGCCGGCCAGGGGGCGCTTTTCGAAGCGCTGACCTTCGCCGATGGGTCCTTCTCGGTCTCCTACGGCCCGGTCTCGACTCCCGATCGGCTCGGCTCATCGACCACCGGCCTCCTGCTCGAGTGGTCCCGCCAGCAGGTCGTGGCGAACGCTGGCCCGGACTCGCCCTTCGCCTCCATTCCTGATGTTCCCCCGCTCCCTCCCCGCGAGACGATGATCATCCATCGCGCCCTGACTCTCCTGAACGTCGCCTCGGCCTACGCGGCCAACTACTTCGAACCCGCTCTGCTTTCGGACCGCCTTGAACGGGCTCGCCAGGACACCCTGCCCGGGCATCCCGTTCTCTCGTGCCTGCAGGTGGGCGATTCGGGCCAGGTCTCCTCGGCCCGCCCGCCGAGCGGACCGTCCGATGATCTGGCCGCGGCCGCCTCCGCCTGGGCCCTGAACTTTTTCAAGCGCCTCGAGCGGGCCATGCCGGGGCACTTCGACCCAGGCCGCCTGCGCGCCCTCACGGAGGCGGTCCGCGAGGACATGGCCGCCCTCGGCTTCGACCAGGGCCTGGGGCTCGTGGTGAAGGAGACCCGATGACCGACCTGTCGCAATTGAGCGCCGCCGAGATCGACGCGCTTCCCTTCGGTTACATCGGCCTGTCGCCCGATGGAACCGTGCGCAAGTACAACCGCTATGAGGCCGACCTCGCGCGGCGCGATCCGCAGAAAGTGCTGGGGCGTAACTTCTTCACCGAGGTGGCTCCTTGCACCCAGGTGCAGGAGTTCGAAGGCCGATTCCGCGACTTCGCGGAGGGCCGCATCGCCGAGCCCACACTCTCTTTCGAGTTCACTTTCGCATTCCGCCACGGAGAGCAGCGCGTGCGCATCGGCATGGTGCGATCGCCCCTTCAGAACGAGATCATCGTCACCGTCAACCGGATCCACGATCGAGCCGTCGCCTTCTCCGCCGACCTCGTCCACGACCTTCCAAGGCGAACCCTCCAGGACTCGGCGGGTCGTCGCGTCCTGGTGCTCGATGCCGACTTCTTCCGGTCCCTCGACACCGCCCTCGGCGGGCGTGAGGCGGAGGCGCGCAACGTCACGCTCCACCGTACCGGCGTCGAGTGGGGAGCGCGCCACGCTCTGCGCCTGGAAGCGGCCATTCAACGCAACAAGGGCGTGACCCTGCGGGAAGCCGAGTTCCATGTTGCGCTCGAGTACCTGGCCGGCTCGCTTGGTGTTCTCGGTCTGGGACGTTTCGAGGTGGAACTCACGCTGCGTCCGCGCGGCCTGATGTCGGTCACCCATCACGACTCGCCATTCGCGGCGCTCGGCGGCGAGCCCGGCTCACGCAACTGTGCGTTGCTCGCGGGTCTGCACGCCGGCCTTCTGAGTCATCTGGCCGGGCGACGCCTCGCCGGCCGCGAGACCGCGTGCGGTGTGATGGCGGGCCAACCGTGCCGCTTCGTGGTCGGTACGGAAACCCGTCTCTCTCGCCTCTTCGACCCTGCCGAGGGTTCGACCGACGCGGACCTGTTGATCAGCCTCGGTGTTAGTCCGCGCTCCGCCACCGCGTCATGAGCGAGACCGCGGACGTCCTTGACGGCGCCTTCTGGGACTACGACCCGGAGGCGGATCTGCTCTCGCCCCTCGTCACCACCGACCGGTACTTCCGCGACTTCCCCTGGGAGCCCGAGTCGGGCGCGGAGTCCGGAGGCGCTCCCACGCCCAGCTGATGCTTTCCGCCGCGTTTGGGCGCCGGCCCTCCCTGCGCGCCGAGTGGCGGGCCGGGGGGCCGCTTCTAAAGGAAGCGGTGGAGGGCCACCTCGACACGACGCTGCTGGCGCTCGGCGGTGCGCCATTGCACCAGGATCGGGCTCTGGTAGCGCCCCCGGATCAGTGATGGCTGGCCGGAAGCGTCGGAGACGCCAAAGCTGACGCCGCGCTTCATGCGCAGGAAGCGGTCGGCGGGCAGCGCAATCAGCCGCGAGAGGAGCCGCTCCACCACCGATTCGTTGACGTGGAGCGCTTCCATCAGCTGATTGAAGAGCACGACCAGGTCGAACTTGGCGTAGTCGATCGTCTTTCCCGGGACCGCTCGCGGGTCGCGCAGCATGTGGGCGCCCTTGATCGCGGCGAAGCGCAACGGGTTCGCGAGCACCTCGGCGAGGTCGTGGCGCATCAGCATGGTCTCGTATTCGTTGACCGTGAGTCCCGCGTTCCGCTCGCCCGGCTCGAGGGTTATGTCGACACGTCCGCGCTCGATGCCGTGCTTCCCCAGCAGTTCGGCGATCTGCTCGATGAACTCGCCGCGCGGGTCGCTCAGGTTGATGGAGTCGACCGGGTGGCGTGACACGGGAATTGGAATGGTCAGCCGCTCGACGGGCTCCACCTCGTCGTAGGCGAGCACCGTGGTGGTGCGGCTGCGGCGCTGGCCCCGATACGTGCCGTCGAGGTCGATGAAGTAGACGGGGACCGAGGCGCTGGTCCGGTAGGTCACACAGTTGCGCATCCCTGCGCCGATGAAGGTGAGGTGGGAGTCGGCGTTTTTGGGCTCCACGGCCTTCTGCTCGTCGCTCAACTCAGTCCGAAGGTCGAGCTGGTCGTGTTGGTACTCAACCCCCTCTGGAAACACGGTGCGGAAGGGCCGGAAGAAACTCGAAAGCTGTCCGTTGCGGCGCAGCAATCGGCTGGCCAGGCTCTCCTCGAGGTATCCCGCGGTGGTGTGAAGCGAGCAGTAGAGGGCGCGAGTGTGCCGGGACAGGACGTCGCCGAACTGGGCGGCGATACGGCTCGTGACCTCGATCGTGTCGTAGCGCGCGGCGGGTGTGATGGAGAGGGAAAGCTCGCTGGTGGCCATTAGTCAAACCGGGTCGGGCGCCCGGCCAGAGGATTTTATGCGTAGGCCTGCTGCGGACTGAAGCGCCGCTCTGGAAGGAGGGGGGCCTTGATGCGCTCCGGGGTCTGGAGTTATCGCGACGGTCGGCGAGAATGAGCGCACACCACCATGCCCAAGCGAGACCAGCTTTTCCTCCTGACCCCGGACTTCGCGGACACCCGTCACGGCGAGCGGCCCTTCTTCTGCCCGGAAACCGCCATGGTCGAGGGCATGCTCGCCTTCTATCCGAAGCTCCGAGCCCAGGTCGATGTCCACTACATCGGCTTCGACAAACCACGGACCGCGATCGTCGCCTGGCTGGGCGAGGGCGTGCAAGGCTGCCC
>JANNJB010000171.1:0-8317 GCA_031405615.1 Vicinamibacteria bacterium
CGTTCGGCCCCGCGGGCCACCACTACCAAGCCTGCCGAGGATCGCTTCGCTCCCCGCAAATCGTCGGGTCGCTCGCGATGACGATCTGGGGTTTCTCTCCCCAGTCACGGACCTCGGTCCGTGGACCGACTCGCGATGACGTCGTGGGGTTTCTCTCACACGTTACGCACGAAGTCCGTGAACGGACTCGCGATGACGACACCCGCGGTCCCTCGCGTCTCCGGATCTGGTTTAACCCGCGAGCTTCCGTTTCTCCGCGAGCGATGCTGCGTGATGGGGATCGAGTGCTATCGCGGCATCGAAGGCCTCGACCGCGCGGTCGGTGTCGCCCAGCATCGCGAAGACCACGCCCCGATCGTGGTGGATCTCGGGATCGTCAGGGGCGATCTCGAGAGCGGTCTCGAAAAGGGTGAGAGCCTCATCCATCTGTCCGAGTTGCGTGAGGGCCCGTCCCTTCCATCGAAAACCGTCCGCGTTGCCCGAAGCGGCATCGATCGCCCGGTCGAAGAATTCGAGTGCGGCCTCCGCTCGCCCGGCTTTCATGGAGATACAACCCAAGCCCAGCCAGCCGAGGTACCCGCGCGCATTCGGGAACGCGCCCTTCCCCTCGAAGTCCGCGATCATCTGCCGCCCCTGGTCTACGAGAGGGGACTCCGTCTCGGAGTGCTGGGCGATCTCGACGAGGTCCATTGCGGAACGACACGCCTGCTTCGCTTTGCCCTCCTCGTGCTCCATCACCGCCTTGCTGAGCCAGAATGGCAGGGAATCCGGAAGGGCCTCGATGGCCTTCACGATGGCGCGCGCGGCCTCCTCCCGCCGCCCGAGCTTGAACAGGGCCTGGGCGCGCGTGTTGAGAGCCTCCCCGTTGCGGGGCTGGGTGCTGAGCAACCGATCGACCGTCGCGAGCGCGTCCTCGAACCTTTCGGCGTTGAAATGCTCCACGGCCTCGAGGGCCAGGCTGTCGGGTTCGGGTTGCGGCGACGGCGGTGGTTGCTCAGGCGGCAGAACCGGTGCGGCCTGGACGGGTGCGGGCGCAGATGAGGGTCGCGCGAGCGCCGCCAGGAACTCGGGAGGAAGCGCAGAGGGCGGCAGGGTCGCGGTTGGATCGTCCGTCGGGGGAAAGGGGTTTGGGGGAGCTGTCGGCGGAGGGGGCGGGCTCACAACAGGAAGCGTCGGGGCCGTGGGAGCGATCACCAAGGGAGGCGTCGGCGGGGCGGGAGCGTTCACCACGGGGACAGCCGGGGGAGGGCTCTCCACCGGAGGCCCGGCGTTCGGGCTGGCTTTGCAGAACGGGCAGGCCGGCGCGCGATCGGATATGCGCTTGCCACAGGAGGGACAGGAGACGAGCATGCCTAAAGCATCTCACTGCTTCGTCATCTTTGCTCTCGAGCACGTTTCCCTGCCAACAAACTGGCTCGGACCGTCTCTAGAAGCTGACCGAGAAGCCGAGACGCATCCCCTCCTTCGTGGGGGCAAGGGTCAGTGAGGCTTTTGTCTTCCCATCGTGCACCCGGACCCAGCGATCCGTTTTGAAAGCGAGCCCCACCAGCGCGCCCGCCGAGGCGGTCAGGCCTCCTCCAATCAAGGCGCCCGTCGCGGCCCACGCTCCCTCAAAACAGGGATCCGAGCGGTCGATGCACGGAAGCACGCCGCCAATGAGCCCGAAAAAGAGCGCTCCCGGAACGAAGCCGATGATTGCCCCCTTGCGCCACTGGGAACGTCGGCCCCGAGCCACCTTGAGGTTGTCCAATTGTCCCAGCGAAAGGCGCAGGGGCTCCGACGTTCCCACTGACCTCAGGACGAGTTCGTCCGCCGTCACGCTCTCGATCGTCGCGGCCAGGGACCGACGGTCTCCGACGACTTCCACCCGCACCCGATCGCCGGGGACCAGAGTGGACAGCGGACTCGCCTTGTCATCGGCGCCGGCCGCTGGAACGGCCAGTGCGGCCACCATGAGCCACGCCGCAGCCCAGGTATTGGTCAGCACGCCCTTACTCACGCGGCAGGGTATGGCGTCGTAGAGACTCTTGACGATGTCGGCGTTTTTCGCCATGGCGGTTCCTCCGGGTGCCCGAATCGAACGCAGTATGGCCGCTTCGGAACCGTTCTGCCAGGCCGGGGGCCTTAGTTGAGCCTGCGCGTCTCCCGTCTCAGCATCAGCGCGGAGCGCGTCATCGCGACGTCCCGCTGCAGGATGGGGATTGCTTCAGCCATCGGACGGCCGCGGCCAGCGTCGGGTCCCCGTCGTCCTTTGGATGCACCGGCGCCGCGACAAGTTCGTCAGGATCGATCCGGTCGCCATAGCGCTTTCCCGTTCGGTCCGCCATGGTCGCGGTGGTCAGGAAGATGATCGCGCCGTCGGAGAGAGGCAGGTTTGAGTTGGCGGTGGAAAGGCCGGCCGTAGGCTGTCCAAACGAGCGGGTCAGCGGACGGCCGCTGAAGGCGATCGTCACGGCCTCGCCGGAACTTGCGGTTCGAGGGCCGGTCAGAATCGCCACGGGCGCCGCCTCGAGCCTCTTGAGGGTCTCGGGGGGCGACACTCCGACTATGTCACCCGCGATCCAGGGCGGACTCGCCCCCGAGGGATCTTCGAATGTTCCAAGACGGGGATCTCCCAGAAGCGGCTTCAGCCCCGCGAGCATGGGCCACATGTTGCCTCCGGTGTTCCCGCGCAGGTCCACCACAAACCCGCAACGAGCCGCAGGCGTCGCCGAGTCCAGGCTGACGTGGACGCCTCTGGCGTACGCGCGCATCGCCTCCCGATCGCCACCCCGGTATCCCGCCACGCTGATGTAGCCCACTCCATCGGGGAGGGTCCGGACCACGGGCAAGGGGTTCTGCGCGCCGCTGGACCGAAACTCCTTCGCTCCGGTGGGCGGCATGAAGTAGCTGTGACGGTCTCCCAGTTCGGAGAGGAGCCACTGAATGGCGGCGTACGCTTCGGAAGACTTTCGAGCGCCTCCGGCAAGGGCTCGGACCTGAGGCTCCACCACCTTCCAGTCGACCAGATTCCGCCGAAGGGCATTCTCCTTCACCAGGGAGATGGCCTCGTCGAGGACCTTTCTCGCCGGCTCGGAAATCGGAAGGCCGGCGAACGGTTCGCCGGTTTCGAGTCGAACGCCTCGCGCCGAGACGCTGCCCTCCGAAAGCAGGATCCCGAACGCAAGGTTCGTGGCATTGTCGGGAACGGGTATCGAGACGGATCGGGCGCTCCAGCCGTCCTCCGGACGGACGGGCGCGGCGAGGCTGTTTTCGAGAGCGATCGCCACTGCGGGGCCCGCGTCGGCGCGGATCAAGAGCCCGCCTCCGTTGCCGGTTTCCGCGAGAAGCTCTCCGGTAAGGGTCACTCGACGTCCGCGCAACGCCTTGGCCGGGAGAGTTGCCAGGATGGTCCCGGTGGCGCCACCCGGGCTCGAAGTCGATCGCAGCGACAAGACTGCGCCACTGGGCTCCGTGGCCCGCCCCCTCGCCTCCATCGCGAACTTGGCCGTGGAGCCGCCGAGCTTCCATTCACCGGTCTCGACCGGCGGGGCCGTGACGGCCTGTCCCAGCAGGGCGAGGGTCAAAAACATCGTGGCCATCACGCCGGATCATAGTGCGAACCCAAAAGGGCTGACCGCGGCCTGGCCTCAGGTGTTTTGCGCGGTCGGAGTTTTATCCAGCGTGAGGCCCTTCGCGAGGCTCCTTCGGATTGAGTCGGTCGCGAAGAGTCTGTGCTCGTCGGGTTGCGTCCAATCTCTGGCCCATTCGAGGACCGCCGAGGCCTCCATCGGCCGTGCGATGAAATAGCCCTGCGCGATGTCGCAGTGAAGGGACCGGAGCAGATCGAAGTCCGCGCGGGTCTCGACTCCCTCCGCCACCGATGAAATGTTCAGTTCCCGCGCCATTCGGAGGCTCGATTCCAGGATCACCAGGGCTGAGCGGTGACTCGCCGCCTTCAAGACGAAGGACTGGTCGATCTTGAGTTCAGTGAACGCAATTCGGGTGAGCTGCTGCATGGACGAGTACCCGGTTCCGTAGTCGTCGATCGAGAGGCCAAAGCCCTTGAGGCGCAGCCGCGCGAGATTCTCCAGAGCGGCGCCCAGGTGGGTGGTGGCCGCCGACTCCGTGACTTCCAGGACCATGCGTTGCGGCTCCAGGGCCTGCTCGCCGATCAGGGCGGTGATGCGATCCGCGACGCGCACATCGCCAAGAGATTTCACCGAGACGTTCACCGACACTGTGGCATCGAGTCCGTTCGCACGCCACGTTCGGCAGGCGACCGCGGATGCCCGAAGCATGACCCACATCAACTCGTCGATGCGTCCGCCGTCCTCGAGCGTCTTCACGAAGGCTTCCGGAGGCAAAAGGCCGAGGCGTTCGTGCCGCCAGCGGGCGAGCGCCTCGAATCCCTTGATCTGGCCCGTGGCGAGTTCGACCTTCGGTTGATAGAAGGGTTCGAACTCGCCGTTTCGGAGCCCCTGTTCGATCTCCTCCAGGGAGAGACTGGGCCCGGGTTTGGTCCCGATCGCGAGTTCTGGCAACCGATGAAGGGCGATGGCAGCCGAGAGCTTCTCTGGGGTGAGCGGTTTCTCGAGGACGGCCAGGAGCACGATGCCGTACGCCTCGGACATAGTGGCGATGGAGGCAACGAGTCTTGAATCCAGGGCGCTTGCGATGATCACAGAGGCGCCCGCTCCCGTTTCTCCCACTCGCCTCAGGAACTCCATGCCGTCCATGCCGGGCATATCAAGGTCGCTGATCACCACGTCGACCGCCCGGGCCGGTCCTTCCAGGAGGGCGAGCGCACTCCGTCCGTCGCCGGCGGTAAAGATGGCCCCTGCGCCGAGACGCTCCAGTGTGCCCACGAGGCCCTGGCGCTGAAGTTCGTGATCCTCGACGACCAGGAAGGTCAGAGCATTGATCTGCAAGACACACTCCCGGTCACACCGTGTCGAGGTAGGTGTTGAGACGGTTCCGCTCCACATGGAATGGCTCCATGCTCGCGGTGATCGTCGTCCAGTCGCCCTGGCGGCTGGCATGCTCGATGGCTTCGCAAACGCTCGCAAACGCGGGCGCTCCGACCATCTTGCTGGCCCCGAGCATCCGGTGCGCGGAGTGCGTGACCTGCGCCCCGTCCGTCGCAGCGACCGCGCGATCCAGCGCCGCCGCGTCTTCATCGTTGACTCTTCGGAAATCGGTGAGGATGCCGCGTTCGGTCGACGGGTCGCCGCCCGAGATCTTCGCGAGCACCGACCGGTCGACGGGTGGAGAGGTCTCGACCCGAGGTGAAGTGACGGGTGCGTGTACGGGCATGTTTTCTTCTCCTGGAATGGGCAGCCATTGATCCAGCTTCTCGAGCATCTGAACCAGTTCGACGGGCTTGACAAGGTAGTCGTCCATGCCCGCGGCGAAACAGATTTCGGCTTCACCGCCGAGGGCGTTCGCGGTGCACGCGATGATGGGGGTGCGCTTCCGGCGCTCCTTCCCCTCGATCCGCCGGATGGCGCGGGTCATCTCGTAGCCGTCCATCTCCGGCATGTTGCAATCGGTCACGATCATGCCGAACCGCCCGGAGGTCCATTCCTTGAGACCCACAACTCCGTTTTCGGCGCTCTCGGCGGCGTAGCCTATGGCCAGCACTTGCCGCACGAGGAGCATGCGATTGGTCGGATGGTCGTCCACCACGAGGACGAGCGTGCGCTCGCGCTCCGCTTCTTCGGTCGTCGGAGGCAGGCGTCGCAGGCGCGCGCTGCTTCTCACGCGTTCGCGTTCGACCTCGGGATCGATGCGCTTCAGATCGTGGGGATCCGCGACCTTCAAGGACAGGGTCAGGATCATCGTGGTTCCTTTTCCAGGCTCGCTGACCATGTCCACGGCGCCGCCCATCATGGCGGCGAGACGCCGGCAGATCGTGAGTCCGAGACCCGTTCCGGCCGCGCGTCCGCGTTGAGCATCGCCATCGATCTGCGAGAAGGGCTGAAAGAGGCGACGCTGGTCCTCGAGAGAAACCCCGACTCCGGTGTCCTTGACCGAGAAGCTGATCCGCTCCGCTCCGTCGACCCGGTCGATGAGTTTCGCCTCGATCTGGATCGAACCCCCGCGCGCCGTGAACTTGAGCGCGTTGCTGACGAAGTTGTTGAGGATCTGCCGGAGCCGCAGGGGATCGGCCAGCAGGGCGGGGCTGATGAGGGGATCCGCCACGACGCCGAAGGAGAGGCCCTTGCTGCTCGCGTTGCCCGCGTAGATGTTGTGGACGCCTTCGAGGATGTCGGTGATCGACGCCGCTTCCGGCCGCACCTCGAGTTTGCCCGCTTCGATCTTGGAGAAGTCCAGGATGTCGTCGATGATGCGGAGCAGCGATTTGCTCGATTCGCGGACGATGCCCAGCGTGGCCCGCTGATCCCCGTCGAGCCTGGTGAGACTCAGCAGCTCGAGATGACCGAGCACGCCGTTCATCGGCGTGCGGATCTCGTGACTCATGGTGGCGAGGAACGTTCCCTTCGCTCGATTCGCCGAATCCGCGGCTTCCTTCGCGTCCTGCAGCGCGTCCTCCAGCCGCTTTTGTTCGGTGTTATCCGCGATGTACCCGTTTTGCAGAATGGCGCCGTCCGACTGCTTCACCAAAGAAGCCTCGTGATGGAGACAGCGCACGGTGCCGTCGCGATGGCGGACTCGATAGCTCAGGCGAAAAGCCTCGAACGAGCGCTTCGCGCGGGCCAGGGCGGTGCTGAACTCGCCCCGATCCCGTTCGTCGATGTGGTCGACCATCGACCCCCAGTCGGGAAGGCCGCCATCTTCGCCCGCCGCCTCGATTCCACAGACTTTGGTGATGCCGGCGCCCATGAAGGTGAGACGAGGTTCACCTTTCGCGTTGTGTTTCAACTGGTACATGGCGCCGGGCAGGCTGTCCGCCATCACCCTCAACATGTTCTCGGTCTGTCGCCGCGCCCGGCTCTGCAGGACGAACCCAAGGTAGCCCGGCACGAGGACGATGAGTCCGAATACAACACCCGATACGAGAGCGCGGTTCTCGACGGCGTGACGATCCTCCGCGGCGTCGCGGTACTCCTGCTGAAGGCGCAACTCCTCACGCCTCAGCTCCGTGATCAGTTCGCGTATCTTGGCGTTCGCTTCATCGCCCACCGCGCGACGCGTCCGACCGTCGAACCGAAGGCGAGCGACGCGCATGGCGATCAACTTCTCGAGCTGAGAGACCCGAAGCTGCTGGCTTCGACTGTCGACCGTCAGCTCCCGCACCGCGACGAGGGCCTCGCTCATTCCCTTGAACGCCGCCTCGCGCTGCCCGAGAAAGCCCACGCCGCCGGAGAGCAGATAGCCGCGCTGAGCCTCTTCCGCGCGCCGCGCGAGGTCGCTGAGCTTGGACACCTCCGCGCGAACGTCCTGGGTGTGGCTCACCTGTTTCGCGGACTCGGCTTCCCGCACGCCGGCGACGTACAACGTCCAGCCCATGACCGCCATCGCCAGGGTGGCGAGCCAGAAACTCAAATGGGCGAGCGCCTTGTTGACCGAAACTCTCATGGTTCACTCCCGGAGGACAGCCGGCCACCGGCGGAGCGCGGCCTCGGGGCGAGCGTGGGCGTCGGTGACGAAACCAGACTAGCGGGTGCGTTCGATCCCGGTATGTACGGTGGCGCACGTCGAGGAAGGGCTTTCGATGCTTTTCGTGGGTTCGTTGTCGCACGGAAGTGCGCGCCCTCGATGTAAGAGACTGCAGCAAAGCGATGCTCCCCCTCCTCGGCCCACCGCTGTCGGATGAATTGAGCCGCTCAAGAGGGAGTGCGCCCTCATGAACCTCGAAGGGCCGCGCGAGGGTGAGCGGGTGGCGGCGCTCCAGGAGCAACTCGCCGAAGTGCGCGAGGAAGCGACCGTGGCGCGCGCGGATCTCGAACAGCTCCAGCACGAGGTGGAAGGGGCCAAAGAGGAACTGAGCGAGCGAACCGCCCGCCTCCTGGAAGCCAACGCCGAGCTTGCGGCCGCCGCACGTCGCGCGCAGACCGCGGCGTCGACCTGTGAAGAAGCGCTCCAGAAGGTGTCCCGCACCGCTGAGATGGACCGGCTCACCGGTTTGCCCAGTCGCGCGGTCCTTCTAGATCGTCTGGTCACGGCCATCGCTCACGCCAGACGCGACGGAACGCGGGTGGCGCTGCTCTTCCTCGACCTCGACAACTTCAAGAGCATCAACGACACACTGGGACACGGGGCCGGAGACGAGGCGCTCAGGATTACCGCCGACTGCCTCCGCGCTTCGGTGCGGGAGGTGGACACGGTCAGCCGCCACGGCGGCGATGAGTTCCTCATCCTTCTCTCGGAGATC
>JANNJB010000172.1:0-2049 GCA_031405615.1 Vicinamibacteria bacterium
CGTCGACTGTTCCGACCGGAGGCTGGCCGCACCCCCGACGTGGAAGGTGCGCATGGTGAGCTGCGTCCCCGGTTCGCCGATTGACTGAGCGGCGATGACGCCCACCGCCATGCCGATTTCAACGATCTTGCCGGTGGCGAGGTCGCGTCCGTAGCACAGGGCGCAGACGCCGCGCGCGGAGGCGCAGGTCAGAACCGAGCGGATGCGGATGTGATCGACCCCGGACGCGTCCACGTGGGTGGCCTTGTCTTCGGTGACTTCCTCATTAGCGCCCACGATGATGCTGCCGCCGAACGGATCGCGGACGTCCATGACGCTGACCCGGCCGATGATGCGGTCGCGCAGCGGCTCGATGACCTCGCCGGACTCGATGATCGACCGGATCTCGATGCCCTCGGTCGTGCCGCAGTCGTATTCCGAGATGATGACATCCTGAGACACGTCCACGAGGCGACGGGTGAGGTAACCGGAGTCGGCGGTCTTGAGCGCGGTGTCGGCCAGACCCTTGCGGGCGCCGTGGGTGGAGATGAAGTACTGCAACACCGTGAGACCTTCACGGAAGTTGTTGGTGATCGGGTTCTCGATGATCTCGCCGGAGGGGCGGGCCATCAGGCCGCGCATGCCGGCGAGCTGACGAAGCTGCTGCTTCGAACCGCGGGCGCCGGAGTCGGCCATGATGTAGATCGGGTTGAAGTTCCCGACCTTGTCCTGGCCCTGCATGCTCTTGAACATGGCGTCGGCCACGTTTTCGGTGGCTTCGGTCCAGATCGCGATGACCTTGTTGTAGCGCTCGCCGTTGGTGATGGCGCCGTCGAGGTACTGCTTTTCGACCGCCAGCACGTCCTTGTGGCCCTGGGCGACGATCTTCTCCTTGACGTCGGGGATCACGAGGTCGGTGATGCTGATCGAGATGCCGGCCTTCGCCGCGTGAAGGAAACCGAGGTCCTTGATCGCGTCGAGGGTATGAACGGTCTTCTCGAGGCCGTAGCGGAGATAGACGTACTGGACGAGCTGCTGCAGGCCGCGCTTCTTGAGCAGACCGTTGACGAACGGAATGCCCTCGAGGTGGTCGGCGAGGATGCACCGGCCCACCGTGGTGTTGATCACCTTGTTCTTGATGTGCTGGACCTCGGCGCGCACCACGTCCTGATCGTCGTCCATGGTGGTGAGGTCAATCAGCTCGCCGGTGTACTGCAGACGGATGGAGGCCAGAGTCTCGACTTCACCGGCGGCGAGGGCGTAGAGGACGTCCTCGACGCAGGCGAAAGCGCGTCCGGCGCCCTTCGCGTTCGGCTTCTCCTTGGTGAGGTAGTAGCAGCCGAGAACGATGTCCTGGCTCGGGACCGCGATGGGCTGGCCATTCGCGGGCGAGAGGATGTTGTTCGCGGAGAGCATCAGAACGAGAGCTTCGATCTGGGCTTCCGGGGTCAGCGGAACGTGGACGGCCATCTGGTCGCCGTCGAAGTCGGCGTTGAATGCCGTGCAGACGAGCGGATGGATCTTGATCGCCTTGCCCTCGACGAGAACCGGCTCGAAGGCCTGGATGCCGAGACGGTGCAGCGTGGGAGCACGGTTGAGCAGAACCGGATGTTCGGAGATGACCTCGTCGAGGTAATCCCACACTTCCGGATGCTGCTGTTCGACTTTTTCCTTGGCGGCCTTGATCGAGCTGATCTTGCCTTCGCGCTCCAGCTTGGAGTACACGAAGGGCTTGAAGAGTTCGAGGGCCATCTTCTTCGGCAGGCCGCACTGGTGGAGCTTGAGCTCGGGACCGATGACGATGACGGAACGACCCGAGTAGTCGACGCGCTTGCCGAGCAGGTTCTGACGGAACCGGCCCTGCTTGCCCTTGAGGGTGTCGGAGAGCGACTTGAGCGGACGGTTGTTGGCGCCACGCAGCACACGGCCACGGCGGCCGTTGTCGAAGAGAGCGTCGACCGCTTCCTGGAGCATGCGCTTCTCGTTGCGCACAATGACGTCGGGCGCGCGCAGTTCCATCAGCTTCTTCAACCGGTTGTTGCGGTTGATGACGCGGCGGTACAGGTCGTT
>JANNJB010000173.1:0-3492 GCA_031405615.1 Vicinamibacteria bacterium
AGAAGGACGTCGAGTTCGACGCCGCCGCCAACGGCATCACCGGCCTGGAGACCGCCTTCCCGGTCTGCCTGGCGCTGGTCCGGCAGGGCGCGCTGACGGAGCGCCGCCTCATCGAGGCGCTCACCGCCTCCCCGGCCCGGGTAGTCGAACTGCCACCCTTCGCGGAACAGCCGTGTCTCATTGGTGAGGAGCCGGTCGACGAATTCGGCGATCTCCTTCTCCGGATTGGCGTGGAGGTGCGCCATGTACTCGCGGTAAGACTTGATCCGCAGTTCACGGAGGCGGCGTCCGAGCCGGGCCATGACGAGGGCGCCCTTGGCCTCGGTCAGGTGAACCCCGGTCTCTTTCTCCATGAGTTTCCGGATCTGCTCGAATTCGCGGGCCCCCAATTCCGGCAGCAGGTTTGGATCCGCGGGCGCCGGCGAACTCGCGCGTTCCATCGTGCTCCGGCTACCGGTCGTGCGGCGTGGGTCCGGCCGAAGGGGAAGCGGGCACTACGCCTTGGTCTCCGCGGCGAGTTCGCGCACCGCGACCTGCTCGTTCGACGAAAGGACCCGGTCGACATCGATGGCGAGGGCGAATCCCTGCTCGAGTTTGAAGAGTCCCTGGAGGAACTCCACCCGGATCTGCGTCCCGACCGCGGGAGGCGGTTCGAGATCCTGGGGCTGAAGGTCGTGGATCTCGCTGACGAGGGTGGTGACCACGCCAAGGATCGTGTTCTCGCCCTGGAGGTCGGCGTCGACGAGAACGATGCAGGTCCACTCGTCGGGCACGCACGGGGCTTCCCCGAACTTCACCGCGAGGTCCATCACCGGAATCACGCGTCCCCGCAGGTTCATGACGCCGCTGACCCACGGAGGCGTCTGGGGGACGGGAGTGGGGGTTACGTAGCGGATGATCTCGAGGACCTTGGTGAGGGGCAGGAGGTACTGGCCCTGCCCGATCGTGCACCGCAGCATCGAGACGACGGTTTTCTGAGCGACGGGACTTGGCGCGGAGAGGGACGGGCGGGTGAAGGTCATGGGTTTGTCTCGAGTCCCTCAGGCGGTCTGCGTGGCTCGCAGCGCCATGGTGCGCTTCATGATGTCAGGAATATCCAGGATGAGTCCAACATAACCGTCGCCCAGAATGGCGGCTCCGAAGATGCTGGTCGCACTGCGCAGGGCGCGGCTGATCGATTTCACAACCACCGGGGCGTCGCCGATCAAGGCGTCGACGATCAGACCCAGCCGGTGCCCTGCGTGTTCGACGACCACGATGTGCCGGTTGAGCAGGCCCTTCGACCCGAGGATCTGCTCGCCGAGCTTCACCACCGGCACCATGCCCGACGGCAGGTTCAAGAGCCCCGTGCCGTTGGCCTGGAAGGACAGCCCTTCGGGAGTCGCGAGGCACTCCTGGACCATGTCGATGGGAATCACGTAGCGATGGTTCGCAACTTTCACGAGAAGCCCGCGAACCACGGCAAGGGTCAGGGGCAGACGGACCCGGAAGAGCGTGCCGACTCCCGGTTCGGAGTGAACCTCGATCGAACCCGCGAGGGCTTCGATGGACGATTTCACGGAATCGAGGCCCACGCCTCTTCCCGAGACCTCTGAAAGTTCGGCCGCGGTGGTCAGCCCCTTCGCGAACACGAGCTGAGCGATCTCGCGATCGTCGCCGGTCGCGGGCATTCCGAGAGACTCGGCGCGGCGCCTGATCGCATCCAGATCGAGGCCTCCGCCGTCATCCTGGACGTCAATCACCACCTGCCCGGCGGCGGGCGCGGCGCTGAGGGTCACTCGTCCGACCGGCGGCTTGCCGATCGCGCGCCGCGTCGCGGGATCTTCGATTCCGTGAGCCACCGCGTTGCGGACGAGGTGCAGAAGAGCCTCGCTCACCCGGTCGACGAGGGCGAGATCGATTTCGACCTCTTCCCCGGAAATGTGCAGCGAAACCTCCTTGCCGAGGCTCTGCGAAGCGTCCCGCGCGGTTCGTCGGTGCGACGCCAGGATGGGCCCGAGCGGAACCAGGCGCATCCGCATGGCGAGATCGGAGAGTTGGCCGAGCAGAGGCACCGCCTCTTCGAGCACGTCGCGGGCGGCTTCGGGCATGCTGGGGGAGGAAAGGAGGTTCTCGATGCGCCCGCGGGACACGGAGATTTCGCTTGCGAGTTCGACCAGGGAGTCGACGCGCGCCACTTCGATACGCAGCGTGGGGCGGGCCGTCCGGGAATCCTCCGAGGAGCCCTCACGCGTATCCGCCTCGTTCGCCTCCTGGTTCGGCGCGCGGCCCTGGTCGCTCGCGCGTCGTCCCCTCGAGCGGGGCTTCTTCTCCTTCGAAGCCGGCTCGGGCGCCGCAGGAGCGCCGAAGGCGCCGAGCGTTCTGAGCTCAACCGCCAGCGACTCCTGGGCGGGCGACATCTGATCGCCGGCCTGGGCCAGGGGCATTCCCTCGCGGAAGGCGTCGACGCCCTTGAGCAGGACCCCGATCGCTTCCTTGTCCGCGGGCTGGCGGTTTCGAATCCCGGCCTTGACCGCGGCGAGCGCGTCTTCGAAGGCATGAGCGAGGTGGGCGATCGAATCGAAGCCGAAAATCCCCGCGTTACCCTTGAGGGTGTGGGCGTCGCGCTGCAGCGCTTCGATCGGGGTCTCGCTCTCCGGATGGCGCTCCAGATCGAGGATCGCCGATTCCATCGTGACCAGACGCTCCTCCGACTCGGCGAGGTGGACCTGCCGGAGCCGTTCCCAATCGACGTCGTCGTTCATCGGTTCCGATTTCCGATTCGCATGGTTTCGGGCCTCACCGCGTGGCCGCCCGGGCTTCCGGACCGGCGGCGATGGTTGCGATCGACGAAGTCGCGCCTTCGATCGTCTTTACTTCGAGCACACCGATACCGCTGCGGAAGCGCAGCCTTCGCGCATTCGGGCCGCCTGTGTCCTCGAACCCGACGGTGATTCCGTGGCGACGCAAGACGGTACGCGCCATCTCCGCGTTCCTCTCGCCAAGGCTTTCGCCTTCGGGCACCGAGAGGCGTCCGACGTTTGCGCCCCCCACAATTCTCGCCTCCAGATCCGCCGGTCGCGATCCCGACGCGAAGAAACACTGGACGAGATCCTCGCAGGAGGTGTCACCATAGCGACTTCGGTCGCGCGACGAACCGCCCACGGCCAGAAGGAAGTGGTTCATGCCGCCCATGGCCCGGACCCGATCGAAGAGGCATACCGAAACGCAGGGCCCGAGGATCGTCGTGAGTTCCGACGGTTCATGGGGGACCGCCCACTGTCCCGGCAGCAGAAAAATCTGCTTCATCATCTCGATCTCGCCGTGGAGCGATCAGGCGTTCGAGCGCGACGCGAACAGGGCCGTGGCCGCATGTGCGGTCAGGAGGTCCATCAGTTCTATGTCCACGTCGCCGAAGCTCCCGCCTTTCTGCGGCAGCAGAGAGAAAAGAACCACCGCCCCCGTCAGTTCCGAGCGCAGGCGCAGGGGGATGACGGCGGTCACTTCCGGGGG
>JANNJB010000174.1:0-18732 GCA_031405615.1 Vicinamibacteria bacterium
CGACCGATCAGGTGGTGGTGGTGGGAAATCACCGTGACGCGTGGACGCCCGGCGCGGTCGACCCCAACTCGGGCACCGCGGCCATGCTCGAAGCCGCGCGTGGGCTCGGCGCGGCGGTCAAGGCCGGCTGGAAACCGAAGCGCACGATCCTGCTCTGCTCGTGGGACGCCGAAGAGTATGGGCTCGTGGGATCGACGGAATGGGCGGAGGAGAACGCTGCGATGCTGCAGGGCAAGGCGGTCGCCTATCTCAACATCGACGTCGCGGTGACCGGCCCGAACTTCGGTTCCTCGGGCACCCCGTCCCTGCGCGATGCCGTGCGCGAGGCGGTGAGCGCCGTGCCGGAGCCGCGCAAGGGTGGAACGGTGGGCGAAGTTTGGGAGCAGCGATCGAAGGCGGCCTGGGCCGCGGAGGCGCCGGTGAATCTCGAGGGCAAGGACACGACGTTCGAACTCCAGCTCGGCCGGCTCGGCTCGGGCTCCGACTACACCGCGTTCATCGACCATCTTGGCATCCCTTCAGTCGACGGCGGCTTCGGCGGCGACTACGGCGTCTATCACTCCGTTTACGACAACTTTTTCTGGATGCAGCGCTTCGGCGATCCCGAGTTCCTCTATCACCAGGCCGCGGCCCGATACCTAGGCCTGCTGACCATGCGCACCGCGACCGCCGATGTGGCTCCGCTGCGTTTCTCGAACTACGGCGCGGCAATGAAGGAGGATCTCGATGAGATCCGCACCGATGTGGTGCGGCGCGCCCGCACCGCCGCGGGTTCGCCCTTTAGTCCCGACTTCTCCGGTCTCCTCAAGGCGGTGAGCGAACTCGACGCGGCCGGCCGGGCCGCCGATGCGGCAACCGAGGCGCTCCTCGGCTCGGGCAATGCCGCCTCGTTCACGAAAATGAGCGAGGCGCTCAATCAGGTCGAGCGCGCCTTCCTCAATAAGGATGGGCTCCCGGGACGTCCCTGGTTCAAACATCAACTCATCGGACCCGGCCTCACCACCGGCTACGCGCCCTGGCCCTTCCCCGCCTTGCGCGAGGCGGTCGAGAAGAAGGACCAGGCGATGTTCGAGACGGAGTCCCGCAAAGTCGTGGCCGCGCTCGAAGCGGGAACGGCGAAACTCAAAGCCGCCGCCGCGATTCGGTAGGAAGGGAACGCCCCGAGGATTCCGGGGCGTTTTTTTCGAGCTTAAGAATTGCGTTAGGACCCCGGAGCGATGCTCGCGGGCATGGAACACCGACTGCAGACTCTAACCATCGCCGTTCTCGCCAGCTTCGGATGTGGGTCGAGTTCGCCCACGACACCCACCGCGACGGCGGCGGCCGCGGCGCCCACGCCCACCCCAGCCGCCTCGACGGGCGCTCTGCCGGCTCACTACGCCCAGTTCTATGGCGCGCAGGCATCCGTGGATGGCGGGTTCGTGGTGCTTCGCGCGACGTCGGTCCCCGATCACGCGAGCCCTTACTTCGGCGCGGGCAATTCCGGCTACGAGGCCCCGCACCCCGGGATGCAGGTGAACCCCAATCGGATCGCCTCGCAGAACATGGTGCTGCGGGTGCCCGCAAATCCCCAGGCGGGGACGGCGAGAGACACGCCGATGGGCGTCATGGGCGTATCGATCAACGGTGTCGCCCTCTTCAATCAGTACGCCGCGCAGCAGGCCCCGCTGACCAACGAGATCGCCACCTTCGATCGGTTCAACGGGCATCCGCAGCAGAGCGGGATGTACCACTACCACATCGAGCCGCTGTACCTGACCGCGCAAGGCTCGAGCCGCCTGTTAGGCGTTCTGCTCGACGGCTTCCCGGTGTATGGAACGCGAGATGCGGGCGGCGCTGTTCCTTCCGGTCTCGATACCTGCAATGGCCACGTCGGAACCACGCCGGAGTTTCCGGGCGGGATCTATCACTACCACATCGTTTCCGCACCGCCGTATATCGCCGGCTGCTTCCGCGGCGCGCCTGGAACCGCTAGTTAGCCGTGATCCGTCTCGCGGTCGTCGCGTTCGTTGGCCTCGCCGGATTCGCGCAGGCCGGAAGCCTCGTGCCCGGGGACCCGGACCGAATCGAGCAGACCTTCGACGCCAATTCGAACCTCCTCTCGCAGACCACTTTCCGCGACGGCCGGAAAGTCGGTCGGCACGTGGCCTACTGGCCGGAAGGCGGTCGCAGAGTCGAAGCCTTCTACGAGGGTGATGTGATCCATGGCGTCTACCGGTCCTGGCATCGCAATGGGCAGGCCGCGGAATTGAAGCACTACGTTTCCGGCCGGGAAACCGGCCTTCAGCGGGCGTGGATGGAGAAGGGCGATCTGTACCTCAACTTCGAGGTCAAGAACGGCCGCCACTACGGCCTCATCAACTCCAGGCCATGCGTGCCGGTCGCGGGAGGCATGTGATGAAGATGCGCGCCACGCTGCTGATCGCGGCCGCCGCCGCGGGGGCAGCCTTTGCCTATCCCTTGACGCGTTCCGCGAAGACCCTTCCCGCGGCGATCCCCTTCTACGAAAGCCGGGACTTCACGCCCGGATGGTCTGAGGTGCAGCACCACGTGGCGCCTTTCCGACTTGTCGATCAGAAAAATCGCGACTTCACGGAACGCGACCTCGACGGAAAGATCCACGTCGCGAGTTTCCTCTTCACCTCGTGCCCGGGTGTGTGCCCGACCCTCGTGGAGCGGCTGAAGCCGGTGCAGGCGGCGATCCGGGGCCGGCAGGACGTGATGATGGTTTCGTACAGCGTGACCCCGCGGACCGATACCCCCGCGGTTCTCGCCGAATTCGGCGCCTTGCGCGGCATCGACTCCGAGACGTGGCGGCTTGCCACCGGCGATCTCGCGGAGATTCAACGCGTGATCTCGGGCTCGTATTTCGCCGACGATGAACGCGGCGGGAGCGAGGGTATGGAGAGCCGGCTCATCCACACCGAAAAAGTGATCCTGGTGGATGGCCAGCGACGCCTGCGCGGGATCTACAACGGCACACACGCGTTCGAGATGGAACGCCTCATCGAAGATATCGAGGCCCTGCGATACGAGACAGCAGTGCGCTGAAGATCTCCTTCACACCACCGGCGGCACTTCGCAGACCGCCTCCGTCTCGAGGTCGCGAACCACGCCGCGCTTTCGGCCCGATTTCTTCGCCTGGTACAGGCCTTCGTCCGCCGCGCGGATGGCGCCTTCGAGTGAATTGAGGGGCGACGGTATGAGGGTGACCGCACCGACGCTGAGGCTCAGTCCACCGGCCTTCTCGAGACCGGGGATCTCGAGGTTCGCCACCGCGTTGAGCACGCGGGCGACGAACTGCCGCGCGCCATCGGGATCGACCTCGGGCAGGAGAAAAGCGAACTCCTCGCCCCCGTAGCGGGCCACCAGT
Source organism: Vicinamibacteria bacterium (assembly GCA_031405615.1). GTDB lineage: Bacteria > Acidobacteriota > Vicinamibacteria > Fen-336 > JAGNNV01 > JAGNNV01. Next base: position 3,374 of record JANNJB010000174.1, read on the forward strand.
TCGCCCGGTCGGCGACACAGGCGCTGCAGGACGCCGGCGATGAGGCGCAAACACGTGTCTCCTCCGCCGTGGCCGTGCCGATCGTTGAACGCCTTGAAATGGTCGATGTCGGCAATGGCGAGGGTGAGCAGATGCGAGCCCCGCAACGACCGACGCCATTCCTCCTCGACGGCCTCGTCGAACCGACGACGGTTGGCGATGCCGGTCAGGGCATCCTGGGTGGCGAGCCGCTCGAGGAGATCCCGCGCGGCCTTGAGCTCCAGGTGGGTACGCACCCGGGCGCGCACGAGGGCGGGGCTGATCGGCTTCAGGATGTAGTCAACCGCCCCCGCCTCGAATCCCCGGGTCTGGTCTTCGGTCTGGGCCTCGGCCTGGCTCCGCGCGCTCACGAAGATGACGGGAATCCGTTTCGTGGCCTCATTCGCCTTGAGGCGACGGCACACCTCGAGCCCGTCCATGTCCGGCATCAGAACATCCAGGAGGATCAGATCCGCGGAGGGTGCGAGTTCGAGAGCCCGCACAGGACTTCCCGCCACGAGCAACTCGTGATCGCTCCCGAGAGTCTCGGCGAGGACCTGGACGTTTTGGGGCTGGTCAGAGACGATGAGGACGCGCGAGGTCTGGAGGTTCATTCCTTGTATCCGGGGTTTTGCCGTGGTTTTAGGGATTTGAACAGGTGCTCCGCGCGAACACCAGCGTGGGGCGAACTAGAATTTGCCGCATGGGGGACCAAAGCCGCGGCGGCCACGACACGCTGCTCCACTTCGCGGGAGGCGTTCTCGCCGGGGTCGCGGGCGCGCTCCTGTACGACGCCATCCGGCCCGGACGTCGCTTCTCTCCAAAACTCCTGCGCGAGTCCCGCGAGCACCCGGACCTTCCCGCCACCGTCATCCTTCCCGGCATCATGGGCAGCCGGCTCGAGCGACCCGACGGAAGTGCCGCCTGGCTCAACGTCGGGAATGTGTTCGGCCACCACGATCTGCGGCTGCCCAAGGCGCCGCACCTGAGAGCGAGCACGGACGCTCTCCGCCCCTTCGGCCTGATCGGCGTCGACGAAATCATCCCCCGCCTCTTCGGCTTCACGGAATACGCGGACCTTCTGGGCCTCCTTCGCGAGGCGGGCTTCCATCGGAACGAGCGGAGCGGCGGAGCGCGCGGCGCCATCTTCCATGTCTTCACCTATGACTGGCGGCGGGATCTGGTGGAATCGGCGCATCGGCTGGGCAAGTATCTCGACGCGCTGGCCGTCGCGCGCGGCGAACCCGACGCTCGCTTCAACATTGTCGGCCACAGCATGGGCGGTCTCGTGGCCCGCTACTACCTTCGTTATGGCGACGCGGAGCCAGGCGGCCCGGTCACCTGGGCAGGGGCGCGGCGCATCTGCCAGCTGATCTTCGTCGCCACACCCAACGCGGGCAGCATCTTCTCGCTCAACGCGGCCCTCAACGGCAATCCCGTGGGCATGTCGAACACCACGCTGTCCGCCCGGGTCATCGCGCACATGCCGGCCATCTATCAGCTCATGCCTCCAAAGGAGGCGATTCCCCTCGTCGACCGGAAAGGCAACCCGCTCGACATCGACCTGCACGACGCGGCCACATGGCAGCGGTTCGCCTGGGGACCGTGGAGACCGGGCAGCGAGGACGACACCGACGAGGAACGCGCGTTCGTCACTTCGCTTCTCGATCACGCCCGCGCCTTCCACCAGGCGATGGCGCAGACGCCGGAATCGATCTGCCCGATTCCCGTCACCGCCATCGGCGGCGACTGTCTTCCCACCCTGGCGCGGGCCGCGGCCCCGGATCGCCCCGGCCAGAGCCCGCGCTTCGAACCGCGAAACGGCGCCGAGGCGGAGGCGATGCTCGAGGCGGGCGATGGTCGGGTCGCGCGCTCGAGTGTTCTCGGATCGCATCTGGACGCGGACAACTCGCGCGACTGGGGCCTGCCGGAGATTTCGCACGTTTTCTTCGGCGACGCCGATCACCACGGCATCTACGGCGAACCGACGTTCCAGAGCGTCCTGCTCCGACGCCTCCTGCGTCCCCACCGCCGCCCGCTCAAGGAAGCGACCGGGTCCTGATCTTCCGGTTTGAGGTCCGATAGGATCGGCCTCACTTCGCCCTTCTCAGAGGAGATCCCCTTTGCCGCCACGCTTCCGTTTCCTGTCTCTACTTGTCCTCTCCGCCCTCGCCGCCGGCGCCGCTGCCGAGGAGGCGAAGAAACCGCCCCTCGACTTTCCCGGGCTGAAGTACCGGCTCGTGGGTCCCTTCACGGGAGGACGCGCGACTCGCGTCGCGGGGCTTTCCGGCGACGCCTTCACCTACTACGTGACCACCGCGTCGGGGGGCGTATGGAAGTCCACCGACGGCGGACTGAAATGGAAGCCGATCTTCGACGACATGGACATTTCCTCGATCGGCTCGCTCGCGGTCGCCCCCTCAGACCCCAACGTGATCTACGTGGGATCGGGGGAAGCCAACATGCGCGGGAACGTGGCGGCGGGGAACGGCATCTACAAGTCGACGGATGCGGGCAAAACCTGGGCGCATATCTGGAAGCAGGATGGCCAGATCGGAACCATGGTCGTCCATCCGAAGAATCCCGATATCGCCTACGCCGCGGTCCTCGGCCACGCGTTTGGACCGAATCCCGAACGCGGCGTCTATCGCACAGTGGACGGCGGCAAGACGTGGCAGCAGATCCTGAAGAAGGACGCGGACACCGGCGCCTCCGATGTCTGCATGGACCCGAATAATCCTCGGATCCTCTTCGCGGGACTGTGGCAAGCGCGGCGGAAGCCGTGGGACATGGTCAGCGGAGGACCGGGCAGCGGCTTCTACGCCTCTCGCGACGGCGGCGATACCTGGAAGGAACTGGGCAAGGACGAAGGGATTCCTGAGGGCCTCAAGGGGAGGATCGGATGCGCGGTCGCGGCGACGAACGGCCAGCGTGTCTACGCCCTGATCGAGTCCGAGAAGGGCGGCCTCTTCCGGTCGGACGATGGCGGAGAGTCGTTCTCTCTCGCGAATCCCCACCGCGCCTTGCGCCAGCGAGCCTGGTACTACTCGACTCTCACCATCGACCCGACCAACGCCGACATCGTCTGGTTTCCCCAGGTGCCGTTGCTCAAGACCATCGACGGGGGCAAGACGATTCAAAGCGTGCCCGCGCACCATGGCGATCACCACGATGCCTGGATCGATCCCAAAAACCCCGCGCGGATGATCCTCGCCCATGACGGCGGCGTCTCGATCTCGGCGGACGCCGGGAAGACCTGGCACACACCGCCCCTGCCGATCGCGCAGTTCTACCACGTGGCCACCGACACCTCGGTTCCCTATCGCGTGCACGGCGCGATGCAGGACATGGGCACGGCGTCGGGTCCGTCGAACTCGCTCAAGGGCGGCGGAATCGCGGCCGGCGAGTGGTTCGACGTGGGCGGCGGAGAAGCGGGACACACCCAGTCCGAGCCCGGCAATCCCGACATCGTGTACGCGGGCGAATACCTCGGCATCTTCACCCAGTTCGATCGGAAGACCGGACAGGCGAGGAACGTCTCGGTCTATCCCGAGAACGGTTCCGGCCACGGTGCTATCGATCTCAAGCACCGCTTCCAGTGGACGGCGCCGATTCTCATCTCTCCGCACGACCCGAAAACCGTGTACCACGCGGGCGAAGTGATCTTCAAGACGCGGGACGGCGGGCAGAGCTGGACGATCATCAGCCCGGATCTGACTCGTAACGACAAGACGAAACAGCAGTGGGCGGGCGGGCCGATCACCGGCGACAACACGGGCGTCGAGTACTTCGGCACCGTCTTTGCGCTCGCCGAATCACCGCTCAAATCCGGTGTGATCTGGTCGGGTTCGGACGACGGTCTCGTCCAGGTCACCCAGGATGGTGGCAAGACGTGGACGAACGTGACGCCCAACATGCCGAAGTTCACCGGCTTCGCGACGGTCTCCATGATTGACGCTTCGCCGTTCGATGCCGGCGCCGCGTACGTGGTGGTCGAGGCTCATCGCCTTGACGACATGAAGCCCTACCTCTTCAAGACCGCGGACTACGGCAAGACCTGGAAGACCCTCTCCGCTCCGATGAAGCAGGACGTGTATCTCCGCTCGGTGCGCGAGGACCCGAAGAAGCGGGGGATGCTCTACGTGGGCACGGAGCGCGGCGTGATCTTCTCGCGCGACGACGGCGTGTCGTGGGAGCCGCTCAAACTGAACCTCCCGAGTGTGGCGGTCAGCGACCTTCGCGTTCACGGCGACGATCTCGTGGTGGGAACGATGGGGCGCTCGATCTGGATCCTCGACAACCTCACCGCCCTTCGGCAATGGAAGCCCGAGACGAAGAATGCGGACGCGCAGCTCTTCTCCATCGTGCCGGCCACCCGCTGGCGCTACTCGGGCAACTTCCACGACTACTCGGTCAAGGGCCAGAATCCTCCGCCCGCCGCGATGATCGAGTACTTCCTGAAAGCAAAATCGGAGAAAGACTTCACGGTCGAGATCCTGGACGCCAAGGGTGCGGTGATTCGCACGCTCAAGAGCGTCCCCGAGCCGATGCCCTGGCCCGTGGAGGATCCGGACAGCTGGATCGACGAGCCGACCGAAGCCGATCTCAAAAACGACGCGGGCGTTCAACGCGCGTACTGGGATTTCCGGCATGACGGGGCGAAGAAGATCTGGCAGGCCAAGATCGATCTCGGTGAGCCGGGTGTCGGTCCGCTCGTTTCGCCGGGCACGTACACCGTGCGGTTGAACGTGAACGGGAAGTCGTACACGGAGCCCGTGACCGTGGCTCCGGATCCGCGCCTTTCGATGAGCGCTTCCGACTACGAGAACCAGCTCGCCTTCTCGCTGTCCCTGCGGGACGAAGTCACGCGCCTCACCAGGATGGTCGAAGGCCTTCGAAGCATCCGCGCCCAGGTGAAGGTTCGGAAGGATCTCGTCAAAGAAGACAAGAACGCGGCGGAGTGGGTGAAACTCGCCGACGCCCTCCTGCCCAGGCTCGACGTCCTCGAGGAGAAACTCCACAATCCGAAAGCCGAAGTGACCTACGACATCCTCGCGTTCAAGGGAGGGGCGAAGCTGTACTCGCGACTTTCTCCGCTCTATTCGTTCGTGGTCGAGAATGACGGCGTGCCCACCCAGGGAATGCGCGAGGTGTTCGCGACCTACCGGGCCGAGATGGACGCGGTAGCCGCCGAGTGGAGCGCGCTCCTCGCGGGCGACATCGCCACGCTCAAAGCCGCCGGACCCGCGATCGTCGTACCGTAGGCATGGACCTCCGGTGCGACTCGTAGTGCAGTCATGATCCTCTTCCCCCGCTATCCCCTGGCCGAGGGCCTGACGATCTCGCGGGTCGTCAACGGTCTTTGGCAGATCGCCGATCTCGAACGCGACGGCCGCGCCTTCGATCTCGACCAGGCCGCGCTCGCCATGAGCCCGTATGTCGAGGCCGGACTCACCACATTCGACATGGCCGACCACTATGGCTCGGCCGAGGTCATCGCCGGGATGTTCGGGGGCGAACGCGCCGAGCGCCTTACGAAATGGGCGCCAAAACCGGGACCGGTGTCGCGAGAAGATGTGCTCGAAGCGGTCGAGCGATCCTTGAAGCGCCTCCGCACCGATCAGATCGACCTGCTTCAGTTCCACGCCTGGACGTACTCCGACCCGTCCTGGCTCGACGCCCTCTTCCACCTGCAGGATTTGAAGCGCGAGGGCCTCATCAGGCACATCGGCGTCACGAACTTCGACGCCGCTCATCTGCGGATCGCGGTGCGGACCGGCATCGAGATCGTCTCGAATCAGGTCTCGTTCTCCCTGCTCGACGGGCGGGCCGCGGCGGAGCTGTCCGACTTTTGTATCGCCCACAATGTCCGGCTGCTCGCCTACGGCACACTCCTCGGCGGCTTCCTGACCGAGGCCTGGCTGGGCCGGGAGGAGCCCGACTGGGATGCTCTCGGCACGTGGTCGCACATGAAATACGGCCGGTTCATTCGCGCCGCGGGCGGCTGGGCAGCCTTCCAGCAGCTTCTGCGTCGAATCGACGCGGTGGCCACGAAACACGGGGCGCCCATGGCCGCGGTCGCTTCGAGGTGGGTGCTCGACCACGAAGCGGTGGCCGGGGTCATCGTGGGAACACGTTTGTCGAAGTCGGCGCACATCGAAGACACGCTTCGGATCTTCGACCTGACCCTCGATGAAGAGGACCGGAAGCTCCTCGAGAAGGGACGCAGATACTTGAAGGCTCTGCCCGGCGATTGCGGCGACGAGTACCGCAAGCCGCCCTACCTGACCGCTTCTGGCGACCTGACCCACCACTTCGACGCCATGCCGCCTCCGTACCTGGTCAAGCCCGGACCGAAGGGGCGCACTCTCGTGCTCTCGGGCACCGCCTGGGAGCCGCTCGCCGGCTTTTCGCGCGGCCATCGCCTGGACGACCACATCTGGATCTCGGGGACCACCGCGACTCACGGCCAGCGCGCGATCGGCGGGAACGACCCCAAAGCGCAGTTCCACTTCATCGTCGACAAGATCGAGGGTGCTTTGATCTCGCTCGGCGCCACGCTCGCCGACGTGGTGCGCACCCGCGTGTTCGTTCGCAACGTGTACGACTGGGAGGACGTGGCCCGCGCGCACGGCGAGCGCTTCCGTCACATCATGCCCGCGAACACGATGGTCCAGGCCGGCCTTATCGGGGAGGAGTATCTCGTCGAGGTCGAGGCTGAAGCCGTGGTGACCGGGTAGGCCCCGTCTCAGCGTCCGAGCAATCGCCCCTCGGGCGAAGCGCGATCGAGACGATCGAACGTCTCGTAGACCAGTTTCGAGATCTCGCGAATCGCGTTTTCACCATCGGGGTCGTTCCGAAGCGCCGTGGTCATGATGGCGGCCGCGTAGGGCCGATGCTTCAGGTCAACGAGGCCGGTCGCGGTGCGCACGCCCTCGAGGGAACCGGGCTTGTCGAGAATCGTGAGGCCGGAGGGCAGCGGGTCGCGAAAGCCTGTCGACTTCGAAACACCGACGACGGCGCGAAGATCGGCGGCGAGCGCCTGAGTGAGACCGTCAGCCTTCCGGACGGCTTCGATCAAGCGCACCATCTCCTGAGGAGTCGAGACGTTCTCTTCTCCGCGGCGCGCCGCAGCAAGGTCGATCATGCGCCGACGCAGGCGGGTCTTCGGCAGACCGAGCGCGTCCATGCGGGCGTTCACCGCCGCCATCGTCACTTCGTCCATGAGGATGTTTGTCGCCGCGTTGTCCGAAAGGGACATCATCAGTACCGCGAGGTCGCGCCCGGTGAGCTGCGCCTTCTCGGAGAGCAGAGGCAGGACGCCGCTTCCCCCTGCGCGGACCTTCGGCAAGGTGCGAAGTGCTTGCAGGTCGAGCTTCCCGGATCCCACCTGCTGATACATCTCGTAGATCAGCGCCAGCTTGATCGAGGAAGCCTGCGCAAACACCACATCGCCCCGGATCTCGATGGTCCGGCCGGTCGTGAGGTCCTTGATCGCGACACCGAGAACCCCATCGAGCCGGGTCTCGACCTCCGCGATCCGCGCGCGCAGTTTCTCGAAAAGAGCGTCCTCGACCAGCGGCGGCGGCGCAGCCCGCGCGGCCGCCGAGGCGGCCACCATCGAGAAGAGCACAGCAGCGCCGAGCGGAAGTGACCATCGGGGAGTCTGGAGCATGCCAAACCATACGATGACTTGCCGCCGCCAGGTTGGTCCCACCTGCATTACCAGGGTAATATTCAGCCGTGACGCTCGCCCAATCGCGACTTACGGCCCAGGGCCAGATCTCTGTACCCGCAGAGGTACGGCGCCGGCTTGGCGTTGGGCCGGGCTCGCTGCTCGACTGGGACGTCGAGGACGACGCCATCGTGGTCAGGCGTGCGGGCGCATCCACATCCCGGGATCTGCATGAGGCCCTCTTCGCAAAGCCTCCGAAACGGCGGACCTTGAAGGAACTCAAGGCCGGGATAGGCCAGGAGATGAGACGCCGCCATGCGCGCGGTTGACACGAATCTTCTGGTTCGACTGGCCACGCGCGACGACCTGGCCCAGGCCGAGGCCGCCGAGGACTTCATCGCGGCAGGAGCCTGGGTGTCTCATCTGGTTCTCGCAGAATTCATCTGGGTCATGCGATCGGTTTACTCCCTCGGGCCGCGCGAACTCGCCGCCGCCATAGAGTTGCTGCTGAACCACGAACATCTCGTTCTTCAGGATGCCGGGACCGTCCGTCAGGCTCTAGCGTTATTCCGGAAGAAGCCTTCCCTCTCGTTCTCGGACTGCCTGATCCTGGAGATCGCCAGAAAGGCCGGCCACGCACCGCTCGGGACATTCGATTCCAGCCTGGGGAGACTGTCCGGGGTCCAGAAAATCTAAGAAGCCGCCGGGCGACGTTCCACCGCCGCCACCGCACCGAAGACCGCGAGGCCCACGAAGACGCCAATCGTGCCGGGGATCATCGGGTTGGTGTGGTACCTGGTGATGTCGAAGGCCAGCATCGAGTAGAAGACAAGGAGCGCGGCCACCGAAGAAGCGAACGCGGCCCGGGTCGACTGGCTCTTCGAATAGATCCCGAACGCGATGGAGGGTACGACCGCGGCGGTAAAGGCAAGGACGCCGTTGAACGCGAAGATGATGACGGAAAGTGAAGGCGCCACGATCTGACGCCACGCGAGCACGGAAACGATGGGGACGAGCAGCACGAAGAAGACGCGGGCCAGTCGCAGTTCGTCGAGTACCTGCCCCCGCAGCCTTTGAAGCGCCGGCCGGACCACGTCATGGGAGAAGATCGAGGCGAGGGCGAGGATGATGGCCTCGAGGGTGGAGAAACCGGCGGCGAGAACACCCACGGTGACGACCGCGCGCACGAAAGGCGAGTAGTGGGTGACGAAATACGTGGCCATCACGTTGTCGGGAGTCATCCCCGTGGGGGCGCCGAGTTCCAGGCGCGCGTACAGGCCGGCGACCACGACCATCTTGAAAAGCAGAACAAAGGAGGAGGCGGAGATAAGGTAGGTGTTCACCTCCCGTTCGCTCCGCAGGTAGAGCGACTTCACGATGAGGTGCGGCAGGAGCGCCGTCACCGCACCAATCACGAACTGCGACACGATGGTTTCGAACATGTCGCGGTAGAGATCGCTGTTCGGGTTGACGCTGTCCGCGAAGAACGGGCCCACCGCGCGGAGCTTGTCGAAGAAGGCGGGAACACCGTCGGCAAAGTGGAAGGCGCCGGAGAAGATCATCAGGAGGGCCAGAATCGTCATGAGGACAGCCTGAATTGCGTTCGTCAGGATGTGGGTGGAGGTGCCCCCGAGGAAGATGTACGCGCAGGTGAAGGCGATGACGAAGACGGCCGCGGGAATGATGGGCACGGACAGACCGATCGAAATCACCTGAGCCAGGGAGACCACGATCAGAACCACGTAGGCGACCTGGAGCAGAGAGATGCAGCCGAAGAAGATCCGCAGCGGCGCGCTCTTGAAGCGGTCACCCACCCACTGGGCCACGGTCAGCGCTTCGAACCTCTCGCCGATCCGGCGAAAACTCTTGCTGAAGAGCACCATCCCGAAAAGGAAGCCGGCGGTCGAGGACAAGGCGATGGCCACGAACGCGGAGTATCCATAGAGCCAGACGAGGCCGGGATTGATCACGAACGTGGTTGAACTGACCGCCCCCGCCGCGGCGGCCATGCCGATGAGAAGGGGATGCCTCGACCTCTCCCCGATGGCGAAGACCTGGAAAGTCTTCGCCTTCTTCGCGAAGAAACCCGCCGCCGCCATCAGCAGGCCGTAGACACAGACGGCGAGCCAGGTGAAAGTCGACTCGGGCATCAGGCTTGGAGCTTAGCGCCTGCCCGACCGCTACCGCAGGCCTGCTCAGACCCGGTCGCTATAATCCCTCGATGTTCGCCCCGCGTCTTGTTTTCGCGATCTCCACCGCCCTTCTCGTCGCCTCGTGCGGCGCGCCGCCCTCGCAGGTGAATACCGCAGCCCCCGACTTCGACCTCCCCAACCTCGCGGGCGGCAAGACCAGCCTCGCCTCGTACCGGGGCAAGGTGGTGATCGTCGACTTCTGGGCTACCTGGTGCACGCCCTGCATCAAGGAGATCCCCGAGTACACGGAGTTCTACGCGAAGAACAAGTCGAAGGGGGTGGAGATGGTGGGCGTGATCTTCGACTCCGGCGAACCCGCGGAGATCCAGGAGTTCCTGCAGAAGACGAAGGTGGCCTACACCCAGCTCCTTGGAACCGACGACCTGCTCGAGAAGTACAAAGCCAACCAGGGTTTCCCGACCACGTTCGTGATCGGAAAGAAGGGCCAGATCGTGAAGAAGGTCCTCGGATCGCCGTCCGGGAAATTTGAAGGACTGCAAAAAGCCGTCGAGGAAGCCCTCGCCGTAACCGAATAAGGAAACATGTCTCTCACCTCACAAACCATCCTCGACACCCTCAAAGCCATCCAGGACCCGGACCTCCACAAAGACATCGTCACCCTCGGCTTCATCAAGGACGTCAAGATCAACGGCGGGATGGTCGGTTTCACGATCGAACTCACCACGCCGGCCTGCCCGGTCAAGGACCAGATGAAGGCTCAGGCCGAAAGCCTGATCGGCGCGTTGCCTGGAGTCACCTCCGTGTCGGTCAACATGACCGCGCAGGTGCGCGCGCGCGGCGGCATGACGTCGCAGGCGATTCCCGGGATCCGGAACGTGGTCGCGGTGGGCGCGGGCAAAGGTGGTGTCGGCAAGTCCACGACCACCGTCAATCTCGCGATCGCCCTCGCCCAGAAGGGCGCGCGCGTGGGCGTGATGGACGCGGACGTCTACGGCCCGAACCTTCCGCAGATGCTGGGAATCGACATGGAGCCGGGCGCCATCGAACTCACCGCCGACCAGAAGATGATTCCTCCGGTGGCGCACGGCATCAAAGCGCTGTCGATCGGCATGCTGGTGCCCAAGGACCAGGCGGTGATCTGGCGCGGGCCGATGCTGCACAGCGCGGTCCAGCAGTTCATGCGCGACGTCGCGTGGGGCGAACTCGATTACCTGCTCGTCGACTTGCCTCCGGGCACGGGCGACGTGGCGATCTCACTCGCGCAAAGCGTGGGCGTGGCAGGCGCCGTGGTGGTGACGACGCCCCAGGGCGTCTCGGTCTCCGACGTGCGCAAGGCCATCATGATGTTCCAGAAGCTCAACATTCCCGTGCTCGGCGTGGTCGAGAACATGAGCTACTTCGCCTGCCCGCACTGCAACGAACGCACGGAGATCTTCGGCAAAGGCGGCGGAGCGTCCATCGCGAACGACCTCAAGATCCCCCTGCTCGGCGATGTGCCCATCGACACCCGCGTCCGCAGCGGCGGCGATGAGGGCATGCCCGTGGTGGTGGCGGCGCCCGACTCCCCCGCGGCCCAGGCGTTCTCCGCCATCGCGTCCAAGGTCGCGGCGCGGATCTCGATGCAGGCAATGCGCACGCTGCGGATCATCGAGTCGGACTAGCGAGGCGGGCTACGGCCCGAAGCGCCCCTTCGGTGTATCGTCCTCAAAGAGGGGACTTTAGGCGCCCTTTTCTCTGGACGCGCCTCCCCGAATGGAGATTCACCAAACCCCATGACTGTGTTACGAAGACTTTCCGTGTGGATTCTGCCCGCGCTGGTTTTGTTTACGCCCGCCTGCGGCGAGGACACGGCGACCTCGCCGACCGATACCACCACGACCCCCACGCAGACCGCGACGGTCACCGCGACCACCAATCCGACAACTGTCACGGCGGCCGCGTCGTCCGACCCGGCCTTCACCTGGAGCGGCTCGTTCGTGGCCACAATCGCCAACACGAACACGTCGCCCCTCACCATCCGGTCGATCACCGCGGATCTTCAGCAGTCCTCGGCCGGCATTGTGATCACGCCGGTCGCGGGCACGGACGAGTCGTTCCGGTTCGATGTACGAGCGCCGGGAAACCGGGTGGATGTGAACGCGAACATGGCGATCCCCTTCACCTTCTATTACACCCTGCCAAACGGAGGCCGTGAGGCTGTGGTGAGTCTCTCGTTCAACGTCGCCACCGACGCGGGGGCCACAGGCGCCGTCACCGCCACGGTGAACCTGCAGTGAGGCTTGCCCTTCCAGGAGCTTTGTTCTGCCTCGCCGCGCAGGCCGCGGGTGCTATGCAGCCCGCGTCGTTCAAGCCCTTCTCTCTCCAGAACATCAGCGTGATAACGGCGGGCGTCGCACAGCCCTCGGCGGTCGTCTCGGGCGACTGGAACGCCGACACCCGGACGGATCTGGTGGTCGCCGATTCGGCGGGCAATCGCGTTTCGCTGATCCTTGGCGACGGCACGGCATCGTTCATTCAGGCCACCGACTACGCCGTCGGCTCCCGGCCGATTGCACTGGCCGCGGCCGACTTCAATGCCGACTCCGCGCTCGACATCGCGGTCTTGAACGCCGATAGTCGCACGGTCACAATCCTCGCCGGCAGCGCCTCCGGTCTCGCGGTTACCCGGACCATCGCCCTCGGCGGTTCCGGCGCCCTGACCGGCCTCGCGGTCGGCACATTCAACGGCGATGCGAGTCCGGATCTGGCCATCGCCACTGCCGGCGCCACCTCGATTCAGATCTGGGACGGTGACGGCGCCTTCGGTTTCACGGCGGGCAACCTCGTCGCCTCCCCTATCGATATCTCGTTCATGGCCGGCGCCGATCTCGACGGGAATGCGAAGATGGACCTCGTCCTCGGCAGCCGCAATTCCAGCCGGGCGTGGGTTTACATGAGCGGGACGGGCGGCCTCGGGGCTCCGCGCCAGTATCAGACCGGCAGCGAACCGAGTGCGGCCGCCTTCGCCGACTTCAACGCAGACAGCCGTCTCGACGTCGCGATCGCGAACCGCGGTTCCGCCGACGTGACGGTTCTGCTCCAGAACGCGAACGGCGCCTTCAACTCGGTCACGCTCTTGAAAGTCGCCCCCGATCCGGTGGCGATCGTCGCGGTCGATCTCAACGTCGATGGCGCGCGCGACATCGCCACCGCGAGCTTCGGCACGGGCGACATCACGGTGGGTCTTGGCGATGCGCGCGGCGGCTTCACCACCGGCACGGCGATCTCGGGGCGCCCCTCCACCCAGACCCTGATCGCCGCGGACGTGACCGGGGATTCTCAGCCCGATCTCATCGCGACAAGCGCCGGCGCTTCGACTCTCGCGATCTTCGTGAACGCGGGCTCGGCCACTTTCACGACGAGCGGAACCCACCGTGTGGGCTCCCAGCCCATCTCCCTCCAGGTCGGCGATGTGGACCGCAATGGCACGCCGGACGTGGTCACCTCGAACTACGCGGCGGCCAGCATCTCGGTGCTCCGCTACCGGTCTCCCGCGGGTTTCCTCGCCTCGGCTCAGTTCGACTCCGGCGGTTCCAATCCGCTGAGCACGGCGATGGCGGACTTCGACGGCGACGGCGCGCTCGACATCGCTCTCGCCAATTTCGGAGCCGGAACCGTGTCGCTGCTCCGAGGCGACGGCAACGGACTCTTCGGCGCTCCCGTCGCGGTGATCAGCGGCCTCGTCCAGCCGCGCGCCATCGTAGCCGCGCGCCTCAACGCCGACGCCCTGCCTGACCTCGTGGTGGCGGTCGAGGACACGGACGAGGCGATCGCCTACATGAACGCGCTGGGCACATTTCGTCGCGGCGGCGCCGCCCGCGTGGGCGGATCAACGTTTGCGCTCGCGGCCGGGGACATGAACGGCGACGGCCTCATCGACATCGCCTCGGTCAACGCGCAGGACGACAACGTCTCGATCCTGACCGGCGATGGCTCCGGCGGGCTCACCGCGCGCACCAGCGTGGTGGTCGGCGTGCGCCCCCTTGGTCTTCACATGGCCGACTTCAATCGCGACGGCCGCCTCGACCTCGCGGTCGCGGTGAGCGGCTCGGCCAGCGTTCGCGTGCTGACCGGCGATGGCTCCGGCGGTTTCAGCGTGGGTCCAAACCTCGCGGTCGGGGGCCAACCGCGCTCGGTGGCGGCAGGCGACTTCGACGGCGACAACATCCTCGACCTCGCGGTGGCGAACCAGGGTTCGAACACGATCTCGGCGCTCAAGGGCGACGGCCGAGGCGGATTCGCGGCGGCCGTCAACTTCAACGTGGGCTCTCAGCCGGTGAGTGTCGCCGCCACCGACCTCAACGCCGATGGACGCGTGGACCTCGTAGTCGCAAACCTCGGCGGCGATACGGTCACGGTTCTCATCGGCAAGGGCGACGGAACGTTCAACTGACGTTTGGGTTCAGGGGTCGCGGCGCACGATCACGAAGCCGCGCGGGGTCTCGACAATCGGTGAGACCTGGCCGGCCCGCAGAGAGGCAACCGCGGATTTGAGCGGCTCGCCCAGGTCCGCGGGGAGAACCCAGCCGAGTTCGCCGCCCCTCGATGCCGTGGGATCGATCGAAACCGCGCGCGCCACCGCGGCGAAGTCCTGCCGGGCGGTGACGCGGCGAAGCGCATCCTCCGCGGCGGTTCTGGTGGACACGCGGATGAGGCGCAGACGCATCGCGCCCAAGGGCGGCGGCGGCTCGATACGCGTGCTCTGGGCCTGGACCGCCGCGAGTTTCGCTTCGCGAAGGCCCCCCCTTTGCGGGTCGAGGGCCTCCGCTCTGGTCAGAAGGGAGATGGCCGCCGCGCCATTCCCGCGGCGGATTTCGAGAGCGGCTCCGTAGAACCAGGCGTCGACATTCGCGGCATCGAGTTCCCGCGCGCGAGCAAAAGCGCTGGCCCCCTCGGAGAGGCGGTCGAGCGCGGCGAGGACCAGACCTCGCGAAACCCAGGCGTCCGATGCGGCGGGCGAGAGCTTTATCGCGCGCGCGGTCAGCGCCTCGGCGGAAACGAGGTCCCCCGCGTTCCGTCTTTGGTTGGCGAGTTCGGCAAGGAGAACGCCGTCTTTCGGGTTCGCCTTGACCGAGGCTTCGAGAAACGCCGCCGCTTCGACCACTCGACCGGCGCGGGATAGAGCGGCCGCCTTCAACCTGATCAGGTCCGGAGAGCGAGGCGAGGCTCGCAGCCCACCCTCGATGGCGGCCAGGCCTTCTGCGTCGCGGCCCGCCCCGGAGAGGGCCTCGGCAAGCCGTCCCCACGCCGGACCTGCCTTTGGCGCGAGGTCGCGCGCCTTCGCAAGGTATGGGATGGCCTGGGCAAATCGTCCCAGGTCAAGGAGCGCCTCGCCGGTGAACGACGCGACAGAGTAGTGGGCGCCGAACTCTTCGGTCAGTGGAGCAAGAACATCGAGTGCGCGAGCGGGTTCGCCCGCGCGGCGGGCGGCAATGGCGGCGTTGACCCCTCGAGAATAGCGGTGGTAGTGGTCG
>JANNJB010000175.1:0-2076 GCA_031405615.1 Vicinamibacteria bacterium
GCTCCCCGACGGGGCGAGCCCACATCAGCGTTCGGCCCCGCGGGCCACAACTACCAAGCCTGACGAGGATCGCTTCGCTCCCCGCAAACCGTCGGGTCGCTCGCGATGACGATGTGGGGTTTCTCTCCCCAGTCACGGACCCTGGTCCGTGGACCGACTCGCGATGACGATAGCTACGAAGGATCGAGTTCCAGCCGGTTCTTCAACACGCCGATGCCGGCGATCTCGACTTCCACGACGTCGCCGGCCTTCATGAAGATGGGCGGCTTGCGTGCGAAACCGACGCCTGAGGGCGTGCCCGTCGCGATGATGTCGCCCGGGGAGAGGGGTGTGAACGAGGACAGATACTCGATCAACTGCGGGATCCTGAAGATCAGCTGGCTCGTATTCGCGTCTTGAAGCACCTCGCCGTTGAGGCGGGTCTTGATGGCGAGGGTGTGCGGGTCAGGGATCTCGTCTTTGGTGACCATCCAGGGTCCCAGGGCACCGGTGCGGGGAAAGTTCGTGCCTGCGGTGAACTGTGTGGTGTGACGCTGCCAGTCGCGGATGGAAATGTCGTTGAAGCAGGTGTAGCCCGCGACGTGGTCGAGAGCGCCGGCCGCGTCGATGTGTCGCCCGCCTTTGCCGATGATCACCGCGAGTTCGCACTCGTAGTCAACCGCGGTCGAGACCGTGGGTTTGGGAACCCAGGCTGCCTGTCCGTGAGCCACGAGGGTGTCGGTAAAGCGCAGGAAGATCGTGGGATGGTCCGAGGCGCCCCGGCCCATTTCCTTCTGGTGGTCGGCGTAGTTGACGCCGATGCAGAAGATCTTCCCCGGGTTCGGGATCACGGGGAGGAACTGCGCCATCTCGAGAGGCATCCAGTCCTTTCCGGTCTCGATGAAGGGCGCGAGGCCCACGTGGGCGCCGCCCGCGATCAGGGCCTTGAGGTCGGGGAAACGAGCGCCGAACTTCGGCCCGAGGTCCACCACGCGCTCGCCGGTGACCCCCCCGTAGGTTGCCTTCCCATCCTTGATGAAGGACGCCAGTTTCATCGCCGTTCTCCCTGCAAAGGCTCGTGATTCGAGCCATGAAGGGGGAATGCTACGCGAGCCCCGACCTGCCGCGCTCGGCTATCGAAGCCTCAGGCTGATCCCGACTGTGGCCCCGAAACGCTGCCGCCCGTTTCCGGAGAACTGGCCGGTCTGATTGAGGGCGAACTGGCCCGACATCGTTCGCTGGTAAGCGGTCTCCGCGAAAGCCTCCAGGTTGCCGAAGAGGCGCGCCCGCAGCCCCACCGGGGCGGTGAAGTAGAAGAGGCTGCCGCTGCTCTGCGCGAAAGAGGTCTCGATCTGACCGGTCCCCCGCAGGCCTCCTGGCGTCTGCGTCCCGTTGGCTCCCCCGGAGGGGGAGGGTCCGCTCGATCCGAAGTACACCCCCGCGCCCCCGTAGACATAGACACGGTCACCGATGGCGAAGGACCGCAGCAGCGTCGACCCGAGGAACGCCTCGAATCCGTTGAGGTCCGAATAGCCCAGGCCGAGAGTGGGCCGGAGTGTCCAGTTCTCGCGGAACGTCCAGTTGACGCTCATGCCGCTGTCGAGGCCGCGGCCCATATTGAGCGCAAACCCCTGGTCCTGAGCGGCGGCGAGGCCGGGGAGAAGGAGCAGGGAAAGTGCGAAAGGAGCAATGCGCATGGGAACCTCCGTTGACGTTGCTTCAGATTCGCTCCGCGAGCGTCCGGTTCGAAGGACAGTCCCGAGAGAAAATCAGATCTCGCCCCGTTCAAGCAAAAACGGAGCCATGGTTTCGTCGTCCTGGTTTGGTGAATCAGCTACGGCCGGTGACGATCCTTAAGCACTGCGATGGCATCGCTCATGGGCAGGCTGCGCGAGCGGAGCAGCACAACAAGGTGGTACATGAGGTCGGCGGCCTCGCCAAGCAGCGCCTCGTCATCGCCGGTGACCGAGGCGAGGGCGGTCTCGACCGCCTCCTCGCCCACCTTCTGGGCGATCCCTTTCGTCCCGGCATCGAAGAGATTCGCGGTGTAGCTGCCCGGTGGGCGGTCGAGGTCGCGATCCCGGATGAAGGCGTCGA
>JANNJB010000176.1:0-3730 GCA_031405615.1 Vicinamibacteria bacterium
CGCGCTGACCGCGCGCCTGAAGGTGTCGCGCTGTCCATGCCCCGAAGACCCCGGAGCCAACGACGGCCACATCGAAGATCTCGCCTCGGCCCGCCCGCGCGGCCGCAGGCTTCGTGGAGGTGGACTGCGCTTTGGCCCGGGTTCCCAAAGGCGCCGCGACCGCGGCTCCGACGAAGGTTCGACGGCTCACCTTTGCTTCCACAGGCTTTCTCCTCTTCTTCTTCGCGGGCATAACGTCGAGTGAAAAGCCTAGCAGGGCGCCGTTCGGCCTGGAGGATCGAGCGGGATCAGTATCCCGCGGCCTCGAGAGCGCGAGCGATGCGGTCTTCGGCTTTCCCGATGTGACGGGACATCAATTCGGAAGCGAGCGCCGCGTCGCCTCGGCGGACCGCCTCGACGATTGCGAAGTGTTCTGCGGTGGAGGCCGCCGCATCGACGCCTTCGTCGAGGCCGAGGTACAGCGGACGTTGGTGGCGGTCGAGCGCGGACATGACCACGCTCTCCATTTGAGAGTTGCGGGTGGCCCGAACCAACTCGAGATGGAAGGCGCTGTTGGCCCGGAGGTATACGGCGTAGGTGTCCTTGTCACCCACGGTGTAGCGGGTCTCCGCCACCGCCAGAAGCCGTTCGATAGCCTCGGGAGTTGCCCGTTCGGCAGCCAGGGCCGCGCCGCCGCTCTCGATGATGCGCCGGAACTCGCACAGTTCCTTGTAGCCGGCGACCGTCACCGGGGCGACCGCAAAACCGCGATACGGTCGCATCTCGATGAGGCCCTCGAGCGACAGCCGGTTAAAGGCTTCGCGCAAAGGCGTCCTCGAAACATGCATTTCCTCGCACAACGCCGCCTCCACGATCCTCTCGCCGGGACGCATGGAACAGGTCAGGATCCGGTGCTTGAGAATGGCGTAGATACGATCCGGAAGGGCCGCGGGCTTGCTGACCGCAGGTTCGATATCGAGCAGCGACGCCGTGCTTGGGTTTAGGGGAATCATCGAGAGTTTTTGGATAGTAGGGGGCTTTTTCGCCTTGACATGCTGAGAATATTGTATATCTTAGCCAAATTATGGCTTCTGGAATCACAGGAGAAGGACTTGAAATGAGCGCGAACGCGACAACCAGTTCACCTACTCATGACTATGAAACCATTACATACAAACGGGTTGTAGAGGCAGCCGACCGACTTGGAGGTGTCGCCCATCGGACGCCCGTGGTCACGTCCCGGAGCGTGGACGAGCGTGTGGGCGGTCAGATCTACTTCAAATGTGAAAACCTCCAGAGGGCAGGGGCTTTTAAGTTCCGCGGAGCTTTCAACGCCCTTTCTGTCCTTACGCCCGAAGAGCGCAAGCGAGGCGTGATCACTTACTCGTCCGGGAATCACGCTCAGGCAATAGCACTTGCCGGGCGAATCCTGGGGGTGCCCGCCGCGATCGTCATGCCCCAGGATGCCCCGGCGGTGAAGGCCGAGGCGACTCGAGGCTACGGCGGGGAAGTCATCCTCTACGACAAACATGAAACCACGCGAGAGGAACTCGCGCAGCGGCTGGCCCGCGAACGGGGCCTCACCATCATTCCACCCTATGACCATGGCGACGTTATCGCCGGTCAGGGCACCGCGGCCCGGGAACTCCTGGAGGATGTCGGGCCTCTCGATCTCCTTCTCGTGCCGTGCGGCGGTGGCGGCTTTCTGTCGGGGTCGGCGATCACCGCCGACGCTCTCGCTCCGCTCTGCCGGGTCATCGGCGTGGAACCCGCGATGGCCGACGATGCAACGCGCTCGTTCCGGACGGGTGTGTTGCACAAGGTCTCGAATCCTGAAACCATCGCGGACGGCGCACGAACGCCCTATCTGGGCGCCCTCACATTTCCTCTGGTGCGTCGTCACGTCGATGACATGGTCACGGTGACGGAGGGGGCGATCGTCCGCTCGATGTTCTACGTCTGGGAGCGGTTGAAGATGGTGATCGAGCCGACCGGTGCGTTGACCGTGGCCGCGATCCTCGAGGGCGCGGTTCCCGTAAAAGGACTTCGCGTGGGTGTGATGCTCAGCGGAGGGAACGTCGACCTCTCGGCCATCGCTCCCCTTCTGGCGCATCGATGACCTCGATCCTGGTCCTGAGCCGCGAAGAGATGCGCGAACTCCTGACTCTCGAAGTCGTGGTGCCCGCGATCGAAAAAGCGTTCGTCGCCTTCGCGGCCGGACGCTCTCTCGCTTATCCGGTCGTGCGGGAGAGTGTGGAAGGGCATCAGGGCATCTTCGGAATCAAGTCCGGCTATCTTGTCGACGACCAGGTTCTCGGACTCAAGGCCGGGGGGTATTGGCGGGACAACCCGGCTCTGGGCCTCACCGCGCACCAGTCCATGACGCTGCTCTTCGACCCGAAGACGGGCGTTCCCACGGCGTTCATGGACGGAAACCACATCACCACCATCCGAACCGCGGCGGTGGGAGCGCTCGCGGCGCGTGTCCTCGCTCGGCCCGAGAGTTCGGTCGCGGCGGTCCTCGGCTGCGGTGTCCAGGGAACGGCTCAGGCTGAGGCGCTCTGTCACGTGCTGCCCATACGCGAGCTGCGAATATTCGACCCGTCCGCTCTAAACCGTCGGGCATTCATCGAGAGACTTGGTGGCCGTGTGTCTGTGACCGAGGCGGCCGATGGCCGGGCCGCGGTAGTCGGGAGCGATGTGGTCGTCACCGCCGTGGGCGGGCGGACCCCTGTGCTCTTCTCGGACTGGGTAGGAGCGGGTGTCCACATCAACGCGTTCGGGACCGACACCCGGGGGAAGATTGAAATAGAAACGAGTCTCTTCAGCCGCGCCACCCTCGTGGTGGATGACGTGACCCAGGCCTGCATTCTTGGCGAGACCCAGGCCGCGATCGATGCGGGATTGAAGAAGCCCGAGGGCCCATGGACGACCCTGGGCGAGGTGCTCTCCGGTCGCAAGCCGGGACGAACCCGCAGCGATGAGATCACTCTCTTCGACGCCACGGGTCTCGCTTTTCAGGATCTCGTAGCCGGGTCGCTCGCGGTAAGCCTCGCCAACCAGCGGGGAGTTGGCCGCCGCATCGCCGTGTGATGGAACACCATCGGTCTTTAGATGAAAGAGGAATCAACCCAAGTGAAAAGCGCTGATCGCATCCTCCTGTCTTCATTCGCGATGGCCGCAGGAGCGGCGCTGCTCGTCCTGGTTTTGCAGGTATCGGCCTTCGCTGCCCAGGAGCAGGCCACGCCGCGGCGGATTCCGGCCCCGTCGCCTTCCGCCGGCTCCATGTACCTCTATCCTGAACGCATCCCGACCCAGGACGGGGCGCTGTTGACCGCGGAGAGGGGCGTGATCTTCGTGCCCGTCAACCGGACAAAGGCCGCGAGTCCGGTGATCAGCCTCGATGTGTATCGCTTCACCGCAAGAGATCGTGATCCGGGCGCTCCCCCGATTTTCCTCCTCTTCGGCGGCCCGAACTTCGGCGGGCTCGAGCCCCTCCTCGCGCGGCCGGGTTACTACGAAAGTCGCTTGCGCGCTCTCCACGCCACCGCCGACCTGGTAGTGGTGAGCCAGCGTGGGATCGGCCCGTCCAAGCCGACGACCCTGATCCAGGGCGCCGAACCCGTCCCACTGGACAAAGCAGTCACGGAAGCGGAACGGGCCGAGGCCATCCGCGCAGCCGCGGTCACGGAGAAGAAATACTGGATGGACCAGGGGCTCGATCTGCGGGGCTTCACCGTTCTTGAAGCCG
>JANNJB010000177.1:0-2679 GCA_031405615.1 Vicinamibacteria bacterium
TCTTCGCGAGCTTGCTGCCGATGACGCAGCCCGTTCGCGTTTCCTTGAAGCTTTGCCACTGATCGGGCGGGATGACGAGCTCGGGATACATGGCGAAGTAGTTCTCGGCATCGACCGCGAGGTTGTTGAAGAAGTTGCTCCAGTCCGTCGTGGCCGCGTCTCCGCCTTCCGCCTGTCCTTCCTTCTTCGCGGGCAGGGACCCGCCGAACCACGCGGTCTTCGCCACCCGCTTCACCCCCGCCACCGACTGGATGCGCGATTCATAGGCCATGGGCAGGTTGAAGGTGAGGCTTACCGAATGCCGGGTGACGAGCCGGCTCGCGGAGGAAGCGGCGAGCATGCCGTCGACTTCGGCGAGCACCGAGCGAAGCGTGCAGAGCAGGAAGATGCAGACCGCCATGGCCACCACCGTGCTGCCGGTGCGCACCCAGTTGCGGCGGAGATGTTTGAGGACGAAAGGGAGGTATTTCATGGGCGATCTCCTAGCGAAGCTGCAGGACGCCTTTTTCCAGGTGACGCTGGACGTGGGCCCGTTCGGCGGCCCGAGGATCGTGGGTCACCATCACGATCGTCTTCTTGAAGTCGCGGTTGAGGGTTTCCATCAGCTGAAGGATTTCCTCGGCGCTCTTGGCGTCGAGGTCGCCCGTGGGCTCGTCGGCGACCAGAACCTGGGGATCCGTAACCACGGCGCGGGCGATGGCGACACGCTGCTCCTGACCACCCGAGAGCTGGCGCGGGTAGTGCGAAGAACGATCGGCAAGGCCTACGACCTTGAGCGCCGTGAGCGCGCGCTCCCGACGCTCCTTCTTGCCGAGATTCGTGAGGAGCAGGGGAAGTTCGACGTTCTCCACCGCGGAGAGCACGGGGATCAGGTTGTAGAACTGGAAGATGAAGCCCACGCTGTGGCTGCGCCACTTCGCAAGCTCGCCTTCGGAGAGGACGGCGATGTTCCGGCCGCCAACGACGACCGCACCGGAGGTTGGCTGATCGATGCCGGCGATGAGATTCAAGAGCGTGGTCTTGCCGGAACCGGAGGGACCCATGAGCGCCACGAACTCGCCTTCCGGCACGTCGAGACTCAAGGAGTCGAGGACCTTGAGTTCTTCGGAGCCGCGTTTGTAGATCTTCGTGACGTCCTTGACCGAGACCATCGTTGTCATGACTGTGAGGTTTCCTTCTGATTTGACTTCGGCCGAACCGCGTCTCCATCCTTGAGCTCGGCGCCCGGTGCGTCGACGAGGACCTCGCCGCCATAAAGACCGCTCTTGATTCTCGCCACGCCCCCGTTCTTCGACCCGACCTCGACCTGCCGCAGCTTCGCGCGGCCCTCGAGGATTTCGAAAGCCACGGTCTTCCCATCCCGGGTGACAAGGGCGGTTTCAGGCGCGGTCACGACGGACTGCGTGGGGACGGGTGCGCCATCTGTCGCCCGCGTCGGCGCCGGAGCCGCCTTCTCGGTGAACTGCACGCGCGCGCTCATCTCGGGCTTGAGATCCTTGTCCTTGTCGAGGATCGTCACCTTCACCTGGACGGTGGCCTTCGTCCGGTCCGCGGTGGGAATCACCTGGCGCAGACGTCCCCGGAACTTGCGGTCCGGGAACGCCTCGGCCGATACCTCGGCGGGCTGGTCCGGACCGAGTTTCGCCACGTTCGACTCGGCTACGTCCACCTCTACCTCGAGGGTATCGAGGTCGGCGAGGGCCACGATGGCGCCCGAGGCCGTCGAGATGTTCACGCCGGGCGGGATGGGGGCGACACTTTCGCCCACTTCCGCCATCTTCTTCACGACGGTGCCGGAGAAGGGCGCGCGGATCTCGGTGTTGGCGAGAACCGCCCGATAGAACTCCGCATCCGCCTTCGCCTGCCGCAACCCGGCCTCGTACACGGCGACCCGCGAGTTCGCGCCATCGAGCGCGTCCCGGGTTCCGATCTGTTCGCGCGTGAGGCCCTCGGCTACACGGGCCTGGCGCTTCGCCTCGGCCAGATCCGCCTCGGCGCGTTGAATCGCGGCTTCGGCCCGTTCCACCTGCGCCAGATAGTCGCGGTTTTCGAGCCGGGCGATGATCTCGCCTTCCCGGACCCGGCTGCCCTCTTCCACGCGAAGGCTCGACAGGCGGCCCTGGATCTTGGCGGATACCACCGCCTTTCGACGGGCGACGATGTATCCCGAAGCGGTGAGCAGGGGCGCGCCCGCGTTGCCGGCGCTGATCGCCTCGGCCGAAACCTCGGTCTTCGTGACCTTCGCGGTGGCCACCTCGAGAGGCTGAGAGGCGAAACGGAAGTAGTAGGCGCCGCCAAGAAAGAGGAGGGCGGGCAACAGCAGGAGGATCGGCCAGCGCCGTGGCGTCGCGCTTGGGCTGCCGCGTTCAATCTTGAGGGCCGCGAGATCGTTTCTTAACTCGGACAACGGTTCACTCCATGGGGATGGGAAGGGGGTTCAAAGGCGCGTCAGACACGGGCTGGAACCCCGAGGGAACGGGAAGTCTACGGGAACACGTTCGCCGGGCGCATGTGAACAATGTCATATGAACCACCCGCCGGTCGCCGTGCGGCGGCTCGCCTTAGACTTCGCTTCTCATGACCACCACCCGCGTCGAGAAAGACACATTCGGGCCCATCGACTCGACATCATCATCATCCCCAAGGTGAAAACGGCGGAGGACGTTCGCTGGGTGGATA
>JANNJB010000178.1:0-4990 GCA_031405615.1 Vicinamibacteria bacterium
TCGCGATCGCGTGCAGGTCATCTGCGCCACCGTCGCGTTCGGGATGGGCATCGACAAGCCCAACGTCCGCTTCGTCATCCACCACGATCTGCCGAAAAACGTCGAGGGCTACTACCAGGAGACGGGCCGGGCCGGCCGCGATGGTCTGGCGTCTGAATGTGTGCTGCTCTTCTCCGCCTCCGACGTCGCGAAGCAGCTTGGCTTCATCGAGGAAATCACCGACGACGTCGAGAAGCGCGTCGCGAAAGCGCAACTGCGCCGGATGATCGATTACGGCGAGACCACAAGCTGCCGGCGCGCCAACCTCCTCGAGTATTTCGGCGAACGTTTCTCCGAGCCCAACTGCGGCGGCTGCGACAACTGTTTGACGCCACGCGAGGTCTTTGACGCCAGCATTCCCATGCAGAAGCTCCTCTCCACGGTTTTTCGCGTCCGATCGACCGGTTCCTCGATGGGGCGCTCGGCGACCTTCGGCCTCATGCACCACGCTCACATCCTCACCGCGCGGACCACCGAGCAGATCACGCGCTGGAATCACGAGGGTGTTTCCACCTGGGGCATCGGGAAGGAGTTCTCGCGGGAGGAGTGGCAGCAGATCGGGCGCGAAGCCGTCCGCCGCGGCCTGCTTAATCAGATGACCGGCGACTACCCGACCGTGGATCTCACCTCGACCGGCGCAGAGTTCCTCAAAACGCGGGGGAGTTTCGAGATGCCCCGGCCGGTGGCGCCGAGGAAGGCGGTGGCGGCGGCGGGCGAGAGAAGGGGCCGTGGCGCGCGCGCCAACGCCGACGAGGCTCCCTACGATGAAGGGCTGTTCGAAAAACTCAAAGCCCTTCGCCGGACGTTCGCGGACGAACGCAACGTCCCGGCCTTCGTCATCTTCGGCGACGCCACGCTGCGCGCGATGGCCCGCGAGAAGCCGACGAACCCCGATGCCTTTCTCGCGGTGAGCGGCGTCGGTCCCGCCAAATTGACTCAGTTCGGCGATGCGTTCCTTGCTTTGATAAGGGGGTCGGACACGGACCCGACCCCCTTATGAACCCCCCGGCCTGCCGGCCTTCGGCCGCTTCCGGGGTTCGCCAAGCGCGCCCCTCGTCGTAACCTCACCGCTCATGAAACTCCCGATCTATCAGGTGGACGCGTTTGCCAGCGAGGTCTTCCGCGGCAACCCTGCCGCGGTGGTGCCGTATGTCGAGCCGCTCTCCGCCGAGTTGATGCAGAAGATCGCGATGGAGAACAACCTCTCCGAGACCGCTTTCATCCAAGCGTCGAGCGCCGGGCACTACGGCATCCGCTGGTTCACGCCCACGGTGGAGGTCGACCTGTGCGGGCACGCGACGCTCGCCGCGGCCTTCGTCGTGATGAACGAACTCGAGCCCGGTCTGAAACGCGTGGCCTTCAACTCGGGAGTGGGCCTGCTCGAGGTCGACAGCACCTCTGATCGTCTGATCCTGGACCAAGGGCGACCGCGTGCACATCGGCGGCCGCGTCGTGCCGTACCTCAAGGGCGAAATCACGGTCTGACTCAAGGAACCAATTCATGAAGACGATCACTGCCCTCGCACTCTCACTTCTCACGCCGGCTTTTACCCTGGCTCAAGGGGCCGATGTGGGCGCCTTGCTCATGGCCGACAAGAACGTGGTCGCGGCCCTCGAGCGGGCGAAGGTGAACGAGCCTGAGATCATCGCCGAGCAGGTCCGGGTTTGCGAGATACCGGCGCCGCCGTTTGGAGAAGAGAAGCGCGGCCTTGAGTTCAAGAACATCTTCACGAAACTCGGGCTTCTAAACGTCCGCATCGACGCGATCGGGAACGTGCTGGGCGAGCGGCCGGGAAAGGGACCGAGGCCCCACCTCGTCTTCGCGGCCCATCTCGATACCGTCTTTCCGATCGAAACCGACGTCAAGGTGCGGCGCGAGGGGACATGGCTTCACGGTCCCGGCATCGGCGATGACTGCCGTGGGCTTGCCGTGATCATCGGCGTGGTGCGCGCGATGAACGAGGCGAAGGTCGTCACCGAAGGCCCGATCACGTTTGTCGCCAACGTAGGCGAAGAGGGCCTGGGGGACCTGCGCGGAACGAAGGCGCTCTTCAGCGACACGCTCAAGGGGAAAATCGACCGGTTCGTTTCCGTCGATGGCACCGGCCTTGGCATGACCCACGTGGGCGTCGGCAGTTTCCGCTATCGCCTCGCCTACAAGGGGCCGGGCGGCCACAGCTACGGACATTTCGGCCGGGTCAACCCGATCCACGCTCTCGGCCGCGCGATCGCGATGGTCTCCGAGTTCCAGGTCGCAAGCGAGCCCAAGACCACCTTCAACGTCGGCCGGATCGGCGGCGGCACATCGGTGAACTCCATCGCCTTTGAGGCCTGGGCCGAGGTCGACATGCGCTCGCATGACAAGGCGTCCCTCGACGCGCTGCACACGAAGTTCCTCGCGGCCGCAGACGCGGCCGCGCTGGCCGAGAACAAACGATGGAGCGACGGCACGATCACCGTGGAGAAGAAGAGCGTCGGCATCCGGCCGCCCGGGTTCACGCCTGCGACCGACTACACGGTGGTGGCGGCGACTTCCGTGACGAAGGCCCTGGGTTTCCCCGTCGAATGGAGCCCGGGCTCGACCGACTCGAACGTGCCCATGGGTCTCGGCATCCCCGCGATCACGATCGACGGCGGGGGTGAAGGCAAGGACGCGCATGCCCTCACCGAAGCCTTCGATACGAAGGATTCGTGGAAGGGCACGCAACGGGCGCTTCTCGTGGCCATCGCATTGGCGCGATAAACGGGACCGCCGCGGCGGACCTAGGTATCATTCCGGGTATGCGATTCAAATCCCTCCTCGTTCTCTCCGCGGTGGCGGCCGCCGGGCTGGCTCTCCACCTCGATCCCGTTCAGGCCCAGTCCGTGGGGACGATCACCGGAAAGATCTCTTTCAAGGGTGTGGCTCCCGAGCCCATCAAGATCCGGATGTCGGCGGATCCCCGCTGCATGAAGGCCAACCCGAACGGGGCCGAACGCAAGCAGATCGACGGTGTGAACGGCGGGCTCGCCGGAGTGATCGTCGCGATCAAGAGCCCGGTCAAGGGGACCTTCCCCGCGAAGACCACGCCGTTTCTTCTCGATCAGCAGGGCTGCATGTACACGCCCACCTCGATCGGCCTTCAGGTGGGTCAGCCCCTGCTCATGCGGAACAGCGACGAGACCCTGCACAACATCCACCCCCGGCCGGCGGTGAATGCGGGTTTCAACGTCGGCCAGCCGCGCAAGGGAATGGAGACGACGAAGACCTTCGACAAACCCGAGACGTTCTTCCCCGTGAGCTGTGACGTGCACCCCTGGATGCGCTCCTACATCGCGGTGTTCGCGCATCCCTTCTTCACGGTCACGAAGGCTGACGGCACGTTCGAAATCCCCGGCGTGCCGCCGGGCGAGTACGAGATCGAGGCGCAACACCCGACCCTCAAGATCATGACCGGCAAGGTTGTGGTCAAGGCGGGCGGCGCGGGCACGGTCGACCTGACGTACATCCTCAAGTAGGGGCCCGATGAGCCTCCTCGCGCTTGCCCTGCTGACCGGCTGGGCCACCTCGAACACTGCCCAGCTCGCGAAGGGCAAAGAGGTCTATGAGATGGCCTGCATCGCCTGCCACGGCGGCGATGGGGCGGGGAATCCCGAGTGGGAGAGCGAGGTCCGACCGGTCTCCTTCGCCGACTGCGGCACCACCGCCGAGCCTTCGGCGCTGTGGAAGTCGATCGTGGTGAACGGAGGTCCCAAGCATGGGCTTTCGGACGTGATGCCGGCGTTCGGCGAGGCCTTTCCGCCGGAGGAACTGACCGCGGTGGTGGCCTACCTCCGGACGTTCTGCACGACGGCCGACCGCTATCCGCCCGGCGATCTCAACTTCCGTCGACTGATCGCCACCGGCAAGGCGTTCCCCGAGGCGGAAGTGGTGCTGAAGAGCAAGATCGTTCCCGATGAGGGGGAGACCGAGCTCGAGTTTGTGTACGAGAACCGTCTCGGTCCTCGTTTCCAGTACGAACTCGAATTCCCCCTGCGGCCGAAGGCGACCGACGAGGGTTACGGCGCCGGGATCGGCGACATCGTGGTCTCGGGCAAGTACGTCCTCGGTTTCAACCCGGCCAGACTTCAGATCTTCTCGGCGGGTCTCGAGGTTGCGTTGCCCACCGGCAATGAAGGGAAGGCCCTCGGTTCGGGCACCACGGTCTTTTCGCCCTTCTTCGCGTTCGGCAAGGGAATCAAGAGCAGCGTGATCCAGGGCAAAGTAGCGGTGGAGCTGCCCGCCAATACCAACCGTGCTTCGAGAAACTATCGGTACGCGATCGCCTATTCGTTCCCGCCCATCGGTTTCTCCCGAACGGGTTACGTTCCCGCGGTCGAACTGATCGGCGCGTACAACCCGAAGAACAAGAGCCATGCGCAGACCGCGGTGATCGGCGTTTCGAAGGCGCTCAACAAACTCGGCCACGTCATCGCTTCGGTGGGCATGGGGATTCCGTTGCGGCCCACGGGGGCGCCCAGGCCGAAGGAGTTCCGGGCTTACGTCCTCTGGGACTTCGGAGACGGGCCGCTCTGGACGGGCTGGTAGTAGGGGCACGCTGCGCGTGCCCGGCAGTCCTGGGGCTGGGATTCCTGGAAGTGCGCGAATTGCGGGGCACGCGCAGCGTGCCCCTACGGTTTCGCAAATCTGGACGGGATGGCGGCGGTGGGTTGTTCGTGGGCGCGCAGGGGTTGCCGCGCAGGGTAGGGGCACGCTGCGCGTGCCCTCGGACCTCGCATGGGGGATTTCCGCTGACCCACGAATTGCGGGGCAGCGCGCAAGCCTCCCCTCGGGGGACGCGCAGCGTGCCCCTACGGTTTCGCGCTGATCACGGAATTGGCCATCGGCGTGCGCGTGACTTTTGCGCCCCCGGTCGCGCCTTCCGAACTGCCCGCGCACTACGGACAATGCGGCGTGCATGTGAATCTCACG
>JANNJB010000179.1:0-3012 GCA_031405615.1 Vicinamibacteria bacterium
GATCTCCGAAGCGCAGCACCTGCACGCCCGGACCGGGGTCGTGGGTTTCGACATCGCAGGGCCGGAAACCGGCAACCCTCCGCATCTTTTCGCGAGTTCGTACGAGATCGCCCGACTCGGCCGCCTGGGCCTCACCGCTCATGCCGGCGAAGACGGCCCGCCCCGCTACATCTGGGAGGCGGTCGATCAGCTCGGCTGCCAGCGCATCGGCCATGGTTGTTCGGCGATTCAGGATCCGGCTCTGCTGAAGCGCCTCGCCAAGGATCGGATCCTCGTCGAGTGCTGCATTTCGTCGAACCAGCACACCGGCGCGGTCAAGAAGGGCGCGCCGCACCCCATCCGCACGCTACTCGAGCACGGCGTCCCGGTTTCGATCTGCTGCGACAACTCCACGGTTTCGCGGACGAACCAGAACATCGAATGCAGCAAAGCCGCGAATGAGATCGGCGTCGACGCGCTGCTCCAGATCCTCAAGGATTCCGCCGAGCACACGTTCATCAAACCGGAAACGGCCCTGGTCGAGCCCGGCCTCGATTAGGGCGGGGTATACGTGTTGTTTCGCGGCGGGAAACGGATTTTCGCGCCAGGCCCCCGCTTGCGCGGGGGTGACGTGAGTATCTCCGGGCAGGGTAGTGGCTTCGGGTTCGCGGCTCCCCGGGACCGCGCCACTACCAAGCAAGTTGGACACTCACGTCACCCCCGCGAAAGCGGGGGCCTAGCGTGAAGATCCGTTCCCGACCGCGAAACCTCCACCAGCGCCAAGTGCTCTTCTGATCTCCTCGCGATCCGTTTCGTCGAAGACTCCGCCCCAGACGAAGAGAACGAAACCACCCGCAAGCGCGAGGCGGCCAAAGGCGCCGAACCACCCCGCATTCCACAATGTCCCGACAAGGAAGAAAAGGACGCCGGCGATGAGCGCACGCGCGATCCTCGGCCACTGAACCGGAATCGGGTAGAGGCGCCGCGAGATCGAAGCCCCCATCGCGGCCATGAGCGCGTACCCAAAGACCGTGGCCCAGGCGGCGGCGAGAATCCCGTGGCGGGGCACGAGCCAGAGGTTCATGGCGATGTTGAGGCCGGCGGCGGCGGCCGTGATCATGGGGTAGTACCGGGCCTGCTTGCTGATCGAGATCCCGACGGAAGACAACAGGAAATAGCCCTGGAACAATGATGCGAGGACGAGAATCGGAATGACCTCCGCGGCCCCGTGGTACTCCGCATTCCGGATCACGAAGCGCAGCAGGTCGGGGAGGATCAGGCACAAGGAGGCCGCCACCGCCGTGAAGAGCAGGCACATACGTGTCGCCATGAGGCCGATCTCCCGAGCCCCCTCCTCTCGCCGCGCATGGTCGAAGACGAAAGGCTGCCAGGCCGGCTCAAACGCGGAGAGAGGAAACTTCATGGCCGACGAAAACGCGGAGCCCATGTGGTAGATCCCCACCTCGGCGCGCGTGACGGAGGCGCCGAGGATCCAGCGGTCGGCGAGGTTCAGGCTCTGGACCATCAGACCGTGCGGGATCTTGGGCAGGCCGAACCGCAAGGCCTCGCGAAGATGTTTCCAGTCGAAAGCCCAGCGCGCCCGTGAGCGCAGCTCGAGGAGCAGGCACGACGAGAGAAGCACGCTCGCCGCGGCATCTGCGACCAGCGCGCCGGTGACTCCGTACCCCTGGGTGATCAGAAGGACCTTGAGCACGGTGTTCGCGGCATGGCGGATGAGCGAGTAAGTGGAGAAGAGCGCCGCGCGCTCCTCGATCCGCAGAAGGGTCAGAGGCACGAAGGCGAACGATGAGGCGAGCAGATCGAAGGCCACGAGCCGGACCCAGAGCGTCTGATTCGCGTCCCCGAGCAGGGCCAGAGACACCTTGCCGGAGAAGAGCCAGAAGATCGCGAAGCCGGTGACCGAAAGCAGGGCGGAGAAAATCGCCACCGATCCCGCGAAGCCCTTCTTCTCGGCCTCGCCCTTGAGGTCGTAGTGGATCCGCATGAAACCCGCGTCGAGACCCGCGCGGAAGAGGATCTTGAGGAACGTGGATAGCAGGAGCAGCAGTGCTAGAGCACCGTAGTCCGCGGGAGTGAGGTACGAGGTGTAGAGGGGAAGGAGGAGGAGGTTGATCCCCTGGGCCAGAACATCGGCGGTCCCGTAGGCGAGGGAAAGTCGCCCGAGCCGCTTCAGGTGGGAGGGAGGCGTTTGCCCCGGTGGCTCGGGTGGGGCGGTCATGGAGCGAGTCCCCGAACCTCGGATCGGCCCGCCACGGTGTTCAGATGCGGCTGTCGTCCGTCATGAAGTGCTGGATCACCCGATCGAGAACGCCGTCGAGGTCGATCTTGGGTTCGTAGCCGATGAGCCGGTGGATCTTGGTGAGATCGGGAATGCGCCGTGGCATATCCTCGAAACCCTCTTCGTAGGCCTGCGCGTAGGGGATCAGAACGATCTCGCTCGAAGACTTCGTCTTCGCCTTGACCAGCTTCGCGAGGTCCATGATCGAGACCTCGCGCGAGTCGTTGCCGATGTTGATCACCTCGCCGACTGCTTCCTCACAGGTGGAAAGTTTCAGAAGCGCGCCCACCACGTCGGACACGTCGGTGAAACAACGTCGCTGCTCTCCGTCCCCGAAGACCGTGACGGGGTGACCCGAAATCGCCTGCCGCACGAAGTTCGGAATGACCATTCCGTAGCGGCCGGTCTGACGCGGACCCACGGTGTTGAAGAGGCGGAAGACCACCACCGGGAGCCCGCGCTCCTTGTGATAGGCGAGGGCCAGGAATTCGTCGATGGCCTTGCTGCATGCGTAGCTCCAGCGGCCCTTGATGGAAGCGCCCATCACCAGGTCCCCGTCTTCGCGGAAGGGCACGTCCGTGCTCTTGCCGTAGACCTCGGCGTGGGGCAGGATCAGGCGAGTGGGGGGTATCTTTGGGGGTATGCACGGATACCAATCTAGCCAGACCCAATATCCATGCGGGTTTCCGGGCGCAATGTGTGAGCCCCTCCCGCGCCACAATGAAAACAATGGG
>JANNJB010000180.1:0-7805 GCA_031405615.1 Vicinamibacteria bacterium
CGTGAAGCGATCACGCCGACTACTTCGGTGTCGCCGGAACCGAAGGCCCCGTTCCTCCAGAATCCCGCCGAGGTATCGAGCCGAATCGTGTTCGCCACCGCGGCAGGGCGGAGCTGCCAGGGCAGAGAGTAGGGAGCGGGCGCCAGCGCATCTCCGGGAGGCGCGGTCTGGGCGAAGCCGAGGGTGGTGGAGAAACAAAGGAGCAACGCAGCTTTCATCACGAAGACTCTAGTCGCCCCATCGAGTTGACGCCATGACGGCCGTCATGGCGGGCTCTGTCATGCTGATTCCATGACCCAGGCACCCGCCATTCCCCACGCCGAAACCCTCCTTCTACAATCACTCATCACGCCCACGCCGGGAGGGATCGCCAGCCGGGTTCTCGCCAAGGCGGCCGGCGGAAACGTCACTCTCTTCGCGTTCGACGGAGGTCAGGGGCTGACCGAGCACACGACTCCCTACGATGCGCTGGCTCTCGTCCTCGAGGGCCGGATTGTCCTCACCATCGGCGGCAAGCCGGTGGAGGCGATTCCTGGCAGTGTGGTCGTCATGCCCGGAAACGTTCCCCATGCGGTCGACGCCCGGGAGACTTCGAGGATGCTCCTCGTCATGTTGAAGTAGGTTCGCACGGCCGGGTGTGACGGCGCTATGATTTTCCCGTGACACCCATTGAACTGGCAGCCCGGTTCGGCACTGCACTTGGCCTCGGCCTCCTTCTCGGCTTCGAGCGTCAACGCAAACGCAAACCTGATGAGGAGCAGTTCGCCGGTGCTCGAACCTTCGCCCTGATCTCGCTGCTCGGCGCGACCGCGACGTACCTCCAGCTCTCCCTGCAACTGGCATGGGCCCTGCCGATCGCCTTTCTGGGGGTTGCCGGGCTCACCCTCGCCTCGTTCATCCTGACGTCGCAGAAGGGGGACGTGGGTGCAACTACCGAGGTATCGGCGCTCCTGACCTTCGCGATCGGCGCCTTGTGCGCGGCCGGCGAATCGGGCCTCGCCACCGCGATCGGGGTCTGCGCCCTGCTCCTTCTCTCGATGAAGGCGTGGTCGGCCGAAACCGCCCAGCAAATCGAGGCCGCCGACATCGAGGCCGTTTTGAAGTTCGCGATCATCACCGTGATCGTGCTCCCGCTTTTGCCGAACCAGGCCTACGGCCCCGAGCCGATGAACGTGCTCAATCCCTACAAGGTCTGGTTGATGGTCGTCCTCATCTCCGGCCTCAACTTCGCGAGTTATGTCCTCGTCAAGGTGCTCGGCCAGGAGCACGGGATCCCGGTCACCGGCATCCTTGGCGGCCTGGTTTCGAGCACCGCGGTTACCCTCGGTTTCTCCCAGCGCTCGCGCCACGAACCCGAGCGTTCGTCGTCGTTCGCCCTCGGCATTCTCGTGGCCTGGACCATCATGTTCTTTCGGGTCCTGATCGCGGTCGCGGTCATCAACCCTGTACTGGCCCGCCGTCTGGCGATGGGCATCGGCATCATGGGCGTGGTGAGCCTGCTCTCGTGCGCTTTCCTGTACTCCCGGCGCGAAAGCGGGGAGAAGGCCAGCGTGAAGTCCGGCAGCAACCCGTTCGAGCTGGGCGAGGCCGTGAAGTTCGGCCTGCTGTTCGGCCTCGTCACCATCGTGGCCAAGGCCGCGCAGGTTTATCTCGGCAGCGCCGGACTCTACATCGCGGGCGCGGTTGCCGGGCTCACCGATGTCGACGCGATCGCGCTGTCCATGGCGAACCTGGCCGGTCAGGCCGACATGGTGGGCGTCGCGGCCCGCACGATCCTCATCGCCATCATGGCGAACACGCTGACCAAGACGAGCATGGCCGCTTCGGTGGGCTCGCCGGAGCTGCGCAATCGGATCGTTCCGCTGGCCACCCTTCTGATGCTTTCAGGCGTCGGCGCGGTCTTCCTCGTCGGCTGATCTCAAAAACGCAGGCGGATCAGGGTCGGCGGGCCTGGGGCCGCGGGCACGACGATGAAGAGGTTGTCGTACTCCTCGTGCGCGATCTCGACCTTCTCGGTGACGCCGAGGATCTTGAGGAGGCGGGGCACCGAGTTCGAGTGGCCGACGGTCAGAACGACATCGTTCGGGAACTCCTTCTTCATCCGTTCCGCGAGTTCGGGCGTCTTGTCCGAGTGGACCTCGATGGGCTTGAGGTCGCGCGACTTCATGACCGCGTCGGCGGTGAGCCAGGTCCGCTGATACTGGGTCACGTAGACCGCCTTGATGTCCATGCTCTTCAAGGCGCGGCCGAGGGCCTCCGCTCTCGCGATGCCGGCGGCGGACAGCGCAGGGTCTGTGGACTCGTCCACTTTCTCGGCATGGCGGACCACGACGATCGTCTTCTGGGCCAGCGCGGGTGTGCCGATCGCGAGCAGCGTCAAGGCCGCCGAGGCCTCAAGGAAAGAACGAAGGCCGAAAAGGGTCATGGTGTCTCCGGCGGGGATGATAGCCCTCGGCCGAGGGCTATCCGATTAGGCTTCGGTTCGTGAACCACGAAGGTCCGCTCGACGCCCTTGCGCCCATCGAGGCGGTGGAGGCGATCCGGGTGGCCTGTGAACACTTCGACGTGGGCTCGCCCGACTCGGTCCACGTCGATGCCCTGCCGGGAGAGTACGACGCGAACTTCAAGCTGACCACGCCCGACGGACGGTGTTACGTGCTCAAGATCATGCATCCGGGCCGGGACAGAGGGCTCGTGGATCTTCAGTGCGCGGCTCTTCGTCATCTCGCGAACGTGGCCCCGGACCTGCGCCTGCCCCGGGTGCAGCCGACGCGAGACGGAGATATCTTGGTGCGCGGCGAGCGGATCGTGTGGATGCTGTCCTTCATCGAAGGCGGGCCGCTCGGCGAGGTGCGGCCGCGAACCGGGGAGATGTTCGTGAGCCTCGGACGTTTCCTCGGGGAACTTGATGCCGGCCTGTCGGGGTTCTCGCACGAGGCGAGCCGGCGCGACTTCAAGTGGGATCTTTCCCGCGCCGACTGGATCGAGGGTTCGCTGCATCACATCAAGGCCCCGAAACGCCGGGCGCTCGTGGAGCGCGCTCTCGCGATGTTCGAGTCACGGGTGGCCCCCCGGCTGAAGACGCTCCGGCGCGCGGTGATCCACGCCGACGCCAACGACTTCAACGTCATCGTGACGAAGCACGGAAGCGCGCCTCGCGTGGTCTCGAGCGTCGTCGATTTTGGCGACATGCACCACGGTCTCGTCGCGGCTGAGGTCGCGATTGGGGCCGCCTACGCTCTCCTTGGTGAGAAAGACACCGTGGCCGCGGTCTCCGCGGTGATTCGGGGATATCACGCCGCGTATCCGCTCCTCGAGAATGAGATCGAAGTCCTCTTTCCTTTGATCCTCGCGCGTCTTGCGGTGAGCGTCGTGAACTCAGCGGCGATGAAGACGCTGCGACCCGGAGACGCGTACGTCACGGTCAGCGAGGCTCCCGCGTGGGATGCGCTCGAGCGCCTTCTGCATGTGGCCCCCGAGGTCGCGACGGCGGCATTCCGTCGCGCCTGCCATCTGCCCGCGGTTCCGAATGCGGCGGCCGTGATCTCGTGGATCGAAGCGAAAGCGCCGGCCATGGCGCCCGTTCTCGACCTGGACCTGCGGACCGCATCGAGTCTCGTCTTCGACCTGAGCGTCTCGAGTCCGCTTCTGGGCGCGGACCCACGGTCGACCGAGACCTCGACTCTCACGGAGACGCTTCGCAGGGAATTGAAGAACGCCGGCGCATCGGTGGGAGTGGGCCGCTACGATGAGGCGCGCCTCCTTTACGTATCGCCCCTCTTCGGCCAGGGTGAGGCGCCCACCGACGAACGCCGAACCATCCACCTGGGTGTCGACCTTTTCGTCGAGCCCGGAGCGCCGGTTCGCGCGCCGATGCGGGGTGTTGTCCACATCCTCGCGAACAACGACGCGCCGCAGGATTACGGCCCGCTCGTCGTCTTGAAGCATGACACCGACGCGGGGGACACCTTCTTCACGCTTTACGGCCACTTGAGCGACGACACCCTGACGGGCGTGAAGGTGGGACAGGAGGTGGCGGCCGGCGAGGAGATCGCGAGGGTCGGTTCTCCTCCTTCAAACGGCGACTGGGCGCCTCACCTGCATTTCCAGATCATTCTCGATCTGCTGGGCCTCGGCCGCGATTTTCCCGGCGTGTGCCGGGCGTCGGATCGCGATCTATGGACGGCACTCTCGCCGGATCCCAACCTCATTCTCGGGATCCCGGCCGAAAGGTTCGGCGAACCGAAGGCCACCGCGGCGGAAACCCTCGCTCGACGTCGCCGCCGGCTCGGGGGAAACCTCAGTCTTTCGTACCGGCATCCCCTCGAGATCGTCCGCGGTTTCGGGGCCTATCTCTACGATGAAACCGGTCGAGCGTTTCTCGACATGTACAACAACGTGCCCATAGTCGGCCATACCCACCCGCGCGTGGTGAAAGCGGTCCGGGACCAGATGGGTCTGCTCAACACCAACACGCGATACCTGCATGACCACGTCGTGCGCTACGCCTCGAGGCTTACGGCACTTCTGCCCCAGCCCCTGAGCGTCTGCTACTTCGTGAACTCGGGCAGCGAAGCGAACGAGCTGGCGCTGCGGATGGCGCGGGCGCACACAAGACGCCGCGACGTCATCGTCCTCGAGAACGCCTATCACGGCCATACCCAGGCGCTCATCGACGTGAGCCCCTATAAGTTCGCCGGGCCCGGTGGCGCGGGCGCTCCGGATTTCGTCCATGTCGCGCCGATGCCGGACGACTATCGGGGCCCGTATCGTCGTGAGGATCCCCAGGCCGGTCTCAAGTACGGCCGCGAAGTCGGGGAGATCATCGCGCGACTCGCCGGTATCGGACGAACACCCGCTGCGTTCATCGCCGAGACGCTGCCGAGTGTGGGCGGCCAGATTGTTCCGCCGCCCGGCTACCTGGCCGAGGTGTACCGCCACATCCGAGCGGCCGGGGGAGTGTGCATCGCCGACGAGGTTCAGGTGGGCTTCGGCCGACTGGGCTCGCATTTCTGGGGTTTTGAGATGCAGGGCGTGGTTCCCGACATCGTCGTCCTCGGCAAGCCCATCGGAAACGGATTCCCCCTGGCCGCGGTGATCGCGACCGAAGAGATCGCGTCCTCGTTCAACAACGGGATGGAGTTCTTCAGCACGTTCGGCGGCAATCCCGTGGCGTGCGCCGCGGGGCTGGCCGTCCTCGATGTGCTTCGGGACGAGAACCTCCAGGCAAATGCACGCGAGGTGGGGGGACAACTGCTCGAGGGCCTGCGGCGCCTGATGGCGAAGCACACTCTCGTCGGCGACGTTCGAGGCGCGGGTTTGTTCCTCGGGGTCGAACTGGTTCGCGACCGCGAGATCCTGGAGCCGGCCACCACCGAGACGGCCTACGTGGTGAACCGTCTCCGTGACCTCGGTGTTCTGACCGGCGCCGATGGCCCGCACCAGAACGTGATCAAACTCCGGCCTCCGCTCGTGCTGACCCGCGCGGATGCGGACCTGTTCCTCGAGACCCTCGACGAGGTCTTGAGCGAGGACGGCGCCAAGGCGGAATCAAAATAGAGGATTAATAGATCCAGAGGCAACCGCCACGGCGCAGCTTCCTTCCGGCCTGCGGCGTTACCTGTTCGAGGCCGAGCAAGAAGCGCCGCTCCGGAGGGAGCAGGTGCAGGTGGGCGAGTTCGAGGCTGGAGAAGGCCGCAGCGCCCTCTCGAACCGCCTCGCCCGAGATGATCTGCCGCCAGGCCACGGGCCAGGCTCGTGGCCTTAGGTGGATCGGGTCGAAGCCATACCAGTCCTCTTCAAGATGCACGAAGCGCAGACCCATCGACGACGCGATTCCCGCGAGGCCTTCGTTCACCCGGTCGACCCGGTCGAAGACCTCGTCGCGCGCGAGCCGGCAGGGCGGGAAGAAAAGCGTGCGGAAGAAAAGGAACGCCGGGGGCGAGAGGCCTCGGATGCTGGCCCGGGGAAGATCGGTCAGGACAACGTCCGCCGTATGGGAGAGAAGGCGGCTCGCCGCCTCCCTGACCCACGCGAGGATCTGCTCCGGCGAGAACCCATAGAGGATGTCGTTGCCGACGTCCGTGATGACCCCTCGTGTGTTCGCCCTCGGCCGTCTCTCCAATTCGCGCCACAGGCCGGATTCGAGAATCCCCGGCAGCGTCCGGATCGCGATGGTGCTCAAAGCACCGTAAGAGCGGCCGTACCCGAGGGCGGCCAGAACTTCGACCTCAGGTCCAAACTCGCGGCGCGCCGTACCAAGAACCGCGGACAGTCCCAGGGTCAGGTTGCTCGCGCCGAGAGCAACGAGGCGCGAGATCTCAGGGGGCTTCGGGGAAACCGCGAGCGACACGTTCCCGCCACTTCGCGGCCCACGAGAGCAGGCCTTCCGGCGCCATGGCCCGCCCGACGAAGTAGCCCTGCGCGATTTCGCAGTCGCTCAACCGGACGAACTCCCAGTCGTTCTTGTCCTCGACCCCTTCGGCGACGGTGCTCATCTTGAGCTGTTTCGCGAGGCCAAGGCAGGTGCTGTACATCGTGCGCACGGTCTGGTCGGAGGTGGCGCGATGCACGAAGCTGCGGT
This sequence comes from Vicinamibacteria bacterium, assembly GCA_031405615.1. GTDB lineage: Bacteria > Acidobacteriota > Vicinamibacteria > Fen-336 > JAGNNV01 > JAGNNV01. The sequence continues at coordinate 6,584 of JANNJB010000180.1, forward strand.
CGATCTTGAGTTCGGTGAACGGGATGTCCTGAAGCTGGGAGAGCGAGGAGTAACCGGTCCCGAAGTCGTCGATGGAAAGCTGGAAACGCATGAGGTGCAGCCGTGTGAGCACCTCGAGTGGGGCCCGCAGGTCCTGCATGAGGCGGCTCTCCGTGACCTCGATGATGACGTCCTTTGGGGCCACGCCGGTGGCCGCCGCCTGCTCCTGGGCGAAGTCCGCGAAATCGAGGGAGGAAAGGGCGTCGATCGACACGTTCACCGCCATCCGCACGGGCAGTCCCGCTTCGCGCCACACCGCGGCCTGGGCGAGGGCCTTGGAGAAGACGAAGCGCGTCAGCTTGTGGATCATGCCGGTGTCCTCGGCGACGCTCACGAACTGCTGGGGGACCACCATGCCGTCCTTGGGGTGTTTCCAGCGCACGAGGGCCTCGACCCCCATGAGTTCGCCGGTCTTCACGGAGACCTGAGGCTCGTAGTGCACGACGAGTTCATTGCCCTCGACGGCCTGGCGAACATCCTCCCCCGAGTACATCCGCTTCCAGGCGATCTCGAATGTGCCGGAGGCCGGACGCCACCTCCTGAGCAGGACCGCCAGCTTGTCTTCCTGGACGGGCTTGCTGAGATGGCCAAGGACGCGGACATGGTGGGCTTCCGCCAGCTTCTCCACCGTCCGCAGCACGCGCTCGTCTTCCCCGCTCACCAGGATCAGCCGGCCCTCGAAATTGCGGCCCACCAGCCGCCTTATGAACTCGATGCCGTCCATCGCGGGCATGCCGAGGTCGAGGAGGATGAGATCGGGCGCGCGATTCTCCTGGTCCATGCGGGCGAGGGCGTCGTGTCCGCTTTGCGCGGTGCTGACGTCGGCGAAGCCCAGATGGGCGAGCATCTGGGCATGCACCTTGAGCATGAGCAGCTCGTCATCGAGCACGAGGATACGAATCTCTGTGTTGTCGGCCATTGGATATCGCGTCCCCCTGTTCCCGCCCCATCAAAGCCCTTGACCTGGCGAGGCCCCAAGTACGCGTGCGAGACTTTAATGCATCCGGCAGGGTCCTTGGTGCCCTGGCCGCTGATCCGGTGGCGTCGGCGCGCGCGGCCACTGGCAGCGGCGTGAAAGTCGGCCGGCCGCCGTTCAATCTCCCCCGGCGCTGGTGTACGATCCAGCCCAACCTATGGACCAGGCCGAACCCAACCTGAAGGTGACCGACCGGCGACACTTCAC
>JANNJB010000181.1:0-3087 GCA_031405615.1 Vicinamibacteria bacterium
AGCCCTGGGTTCGGGCCAAACCCGCGAGGACGGTCATCGTGCGTGCGACCAAGGCCGACCTCGACGCCTTCACCGCGGGCAAGCTCACGAAGGAAGATCTCCTCAAGCGCGTCCAGACGAAGGCGTACTGACCTTCATCAAGGCGTACAACGTGACGAGGCCGATCGAGCCGTCGGTCGCCGCGAAGAGCAAAAACGAAGACGGCGATCCCCGCAGGAAGTGGTCGCCGATGAAAAGCGCCGCTCCCGCGAGCTTCACAAAGACGCCCGCGATCCACAAGTAGCCCCGGCGCGCGTCGACGTTCTGCGCGCACCAGAAATAACCAAGGCCGAGGGTGAGAGTGAACAAACCGTTGAGCTGAGCGTTCAGCACGGGAACCGGCGGAGGCGCTCCGAAGAGTTGCGCCGTGAATTCAGGGGCCAGGAGCATGGGCGCCGAGAGGGCGACGTCGTAGACCCCGCCGATCACCGCGAGCGCTCTCAGAGAGGGAAAACTCATCGCCTCTCTATACTATCCGGCGTACATGCGCGGACGCTGCTCTCGCTTTTTTCCCATCGCCGTCCTCGCCCTTGGTCTCAATGCCTCGTGCGGCAAACGCGCCGACCCGCTGCCTCCCTTCCTGAAAACGCCCCTGCCACCGGCGGGATTCGCGATCGCCCAGACCGGCAACGAGATCGAGATCAGGATCACGGCTCCGAGGTCAACCACCGAAAGCCGTCCGCTCCCCATCATCGAACTCGAGTGGCTGGAAGCGCCTCCGACCGGCGACTTCGCGAAGCAGGCGCGACCCCTCCTGCGCGAGGAGGTGGCGCCCGGCGAACTGCGGATCAAGCGCTTCCCGATTCCACAGACCGAGGTTCGTTTCACCGTACGAGCCCATAACGGCGGAGCGCGATCGACGCTCGGCGGCCTTATCCCTTTCAAGCCCGCGCCCGTTCCGCCTCCGCCCTCGGGCCTGCAGGTCACGAACACCGCCACGGGCATCGAACTCAGCTGGACCAATCCGCAGGGCGCGGAACCGTGGCCGACGCCCTCGCCTTCAGCCACACCCACGCCCTCTCCCGGCCCGCTGAGCACCGCGGCTGCCACTTCGCCCGCAGCCTCACCGACCCCGAGCCCCTCACCCACACCCACACCCACCCCGACCCCCACGCCGCCCCCTGCGCCAGACCTTCCACCGCCCGCGGGCGCCACCCCCGTCGCCGCCGCGGCGTCGCCAAGCCCCACACCTCTCCCCACCCCGACATCGTTGCCTCCAACCGGCATTCGCATCTTCAGGACGGACGGAGAGCCTCGAGTCGTCAAAGATTACCTGCAGGCCGGGTCGTGGACCGACATATCGCCCCTGGCCGGCCAGAAGCCCTGCTACACCGTCCGCTACGCCTCCTCCTTCGTCCCCCTCGTCGAGAGCGCGCCCACTGAGCCCGTGTGCGTCGAAGTCAAGGATCTGATTCCGCCCGCGCCTCCGGGCCGGCTCGTCGGCGACATCGGCGCGGATTTCGTGGAGTTGTCGTGGCTGGCTTCGCCCTCGGCCGACGTTGCCTTCTATCGCCTCTATCGCACCACGGAGACGATGCCTCGCGCCCTCGTCATTCAGACCGAGGGTTTGCTCCTGCGCGTCCGCGACGCGAACGTCACCAAGGGGCCGCGAACCTACGAGGCGGTGGCGGTCGACCAGGGTGGAAACGAAAGCGCGGCCAGCCCGGCCCTCAGGATCATCGTTCCCTGACGGATATCATCCCCCGAAGAATGCCCCTCTACGAGTACCGCTGCGCCCGTTGCGAAAGGCCCTTCGAGAGATACGCCCGCACCTTCAACGATCAGCCCGACTGCCCATCCTGTGGCGCCACCGACGTCACCCGACTTCTCTCCACCTTCGCCGTGTCCACGGGAAGCGGCAGCAGGAGCGCGGCCGAGCCGTCTTCCGGCGGCTGCGGTGAAGGCCCACCTTGCGGCGCCGCGCAGTGCGGTCGCCTCGACAACTAGCAGGGTGCTGAACGAAGCTCAGCGCCCTGCGTATCCCGGCGGAAGCCGGGATCCACTAACCGCTATTTGCCGGAGTATCTTGAGGATGCTTGGAATCAAGGTTGGGCGAACATGACCGACCGACTCGCCGTCCTGCGGGACAAAGTCCGCCGCGCTGAAGAAGGCGGCGGGGCGCAACGTCGCGAACGTCAGCATCGCGAAGGCCGGCTCACCGCCCGCGAGCGCGTGGAGATTCTCCTCGATGAGGGTTCGCTCGAGGAACTCGACAAGCTGGTCGAACACCGCTGCACCGACTTCGGCATGGCCGACCAGAAGATTCCCGGCGACGGCGTCATATCCGGTTTCGGGAAGATCGAGGGTCGCCTGGTCTTCGTCTTCGCTCAGGACTTCACGGTCTTTGGTGGGAGTCTCTCCGAGACCAACGCGCTCAAGATCTGCAAGGTCATGGACCTCGCCATGAAGATGGGCGCCCCCGTGATCGGCCTCAACGATTCGGGCGGTGCGCGGATTCAGGAAGGCGTCGCTTCCCTCGGCGGATACGCCGACATCTTCCTGCGCAACACGCTCGCCTCAGGCGTCATCCCGCAGATCTCCGCGATCCTCGGCCCGTGCGCCGGTGGTGCTGTCTATTCGCCCGCCATCACCGACTTCAACCTGATGGTGAAGGACACGTCGTACATGTTCGTCACCGGTCCCGACGTGATCAAGACGGTGACCCACGAGGAGGTCACGAAGGAAGACCTCGGCGGAGCCATGACCCACAATGCCCGCTCCGGCGTCGCGCACTTCGCCGCCGATGACGATCGCGCGTGCCTGTTGCTCATCCGCGACCTGATGTCGTACCTGCCCTCGAACAACCTCGAAGAAGCGCCGCTCCACGCCACCTCGGACCCGAGCGACCGCGAGGATCCGGTGCTCGACACCCTGATTCCCGAGGACCCGAGCAAGCCGTACGACATGAAGAAGCTCATCACCGCGGTGGTGGACGATGGCCGCTTCCTCGAGGTCCACGAGCACTACGCCGGCAATATCGTTGTGGGGTTCGCGCGTTTCGCCGGGAAGAGTGTCGGGATCGTGGCGAACCAGCCCGCGGCCCAGAGG
>JANNJB010000182.1:0-2225 GCA_031405615.1 Vicinamibacteria bacterium
CGAAGTTCCGCAAGACCTTCTCGGCCCGCGTGAAGGCCTGAGCGGCGCCGACCACGCGCGCGACCATCTCCGCCTGTCTGTCGATAAGAGGATAGGCGCCCCCGTCCGCGGTGAAGTGGCCGAGGATGAAGAGGTTCTCGATGCGCTTGTGGAACACGTTGAGGAAGAGCTCAGAGACATCGTCGTCCGCGAGCACCCCGGGAGCCAGAAAGGGCACGCCACGAATGTAGCCGGTCGCAAGCACAACCAGATCAACCTCGTCGGTGCGGCCGTCCACGAACGCCGCCTCCCGCCCGCGGAACTCACGAACATCGGGCCTCACCTGGATATCCCCGTGGCCCAGGGCGTGGAGGATCTGAGTGTTCATCACCGGATGTGACTCGAGAATCGAGTGATCGGGCTTAGGCAGACCGAACCGGGTGATGTCTCCGTTGAGCACGCGGAGAAGACCCTGGAGGATCGGACGCTCGAGCAGATAGGGCAGATGCGGACCCGACTCACTGAAAACGTCCGCGGGTCGTCCGAAGATGTGTTTCGGCACGAAGTAATACCCGCGACGCAGGCTGAGGAGCGCCTTCGCGGCCGACCGAGACGCGTCTGTGGCGATGTCGCAGCCCGAGTTCCCCGCTCCGACGATGAGCACGCGGCGTCCCTCGAACTGCCGGGGATGTTTGTAATCGCGTGAATGCAGGACCTCGCCGTCGAACGATCCGGCGATGGCGGGAACGAACGGCCGCCACTCGCAACCGACCGCGGCGATGAGCCCCCGGTAGCCTCGCTCGGTTCCGTCACTCAGACGAACGACCCAGCCCGTGTCCCCATCCGGCCGCGCCGACGCGACCGACACGCCGAATGCGAAGTGACGTCGCAGATCAAAGCGCGTCGCGTAGCCCTCGAGGTATTGAAGGATCTGCCGGTGCGACGGGTAGTCCGGGTACGAGTCCGGCATCGGAAAATCCCGAAACCCGGAGAGGGTCCTTGAGGAAATGAAGTGCGCCGATTCGTACATGGGGGAGCCGGTGAAGCCGATGTTCCAGATGCCCCCAACACCGGGATTCCGTTCGAAGCCCTCGAAAGGCGTATCGAGGGCCTTCAACCAGCGCGCCGCGGCAAGACCCGCGGGGCCGGCGCCCACGACACAGTAGGGGCGAGCGTCCATGCGATCAGGATACCGTCCCGCCCGCCGCCTCAGCGGGGGCGGACGCCCACGAATACATCGCGAAGAAGAACCGGATCGTCCACCCACCGGGCCTTGAAGCCAACCTCACGAAGCAGGCGCATCCACGTCGCCTTCGCAAACACGCCGAACCGATGCACATCCTGATGGGCGCGCACCCGGCCCCTGGAATCGCGGAGCATGTAGACGAAGTGAACCTCGTACGTGGCGTCGTTCGGGTTGGGGTCGAAGTTCCACTCGAGGTAGCGCAGGCCGCGCCGGCCCTCGTCATTCCCGCCGTGATGGGTGATCGGAGAATAGGTTTCACGCGTGCAGTCCGGGGCCACCACCACCGAACCTCCGAGACGGGTGTGGACGTACGCGGTCCGAAGCGCGCGGACCAGATCCCTTTCGCTCGTCATGTGCATGATCGCGTCGTGAATGAACACGCGGTCGAAGGCCCGTCCCAGCCGGAGGGATCGCATGTCGCCCTTCACATGTTCGCATTCCGGGTTCAGCTTCCGGCTCTCCTTCAGCATTCCCGATGAGAGATCGACGAGGGTCATGGCGAACCATCGTTTCAGATACGAAGCGTTGTTGCCGCCTCCCGAACCAAGTTCCAGAACCGTTTTCGCCGGCCGGTCGCCATGGGTGAGCAGGAGGCGGCGGAAAGGCCGCGTCTCGATCCGATAGTCGGCTTTGCTCGAGAAAAGCCGCCACCAGGGGGCCAGATCGCGGTAGAGGCGGGGAATGTTCATCGGTGCGGGACCTTAATCGAAGAATTCGAGTTGATCTTCGCCCGCGAACGCGGTCAACTCAGCGTCGTGGCGGAGACCGGCACGGCAAACGACCAGGCGGCGCTCGCGGAGGCGGCGGACAAGGGCGCACGCGCGCATGCGGCCTTGCCCGCGATGCGGACGCTCACCCAGGCGGATGTGGACAGGATCGTGGCCGCCATGTCGCGCGCGGCCATCCCCGAAGCGGCGCGCCTCGGGGAACTCGCGAACCGTGAAACCGGCTACGGCAACACGACCGACAAGACCACCAAGAACCTCTTCGCTTCCGACCG
>JANNJB010000183.1:0-4668 GCA_031405615.1 Vicinamibacteria bacterium
CGAGGATCAACGCGAGCAACCCCTGCTCCGAGTACATGTTCCTCGACGACACCGCGTGCAACCTGGCTTCGCTCAACCTCATGAAGTTCGTGCGCGAAGACGGCGAATTCGACCCTGCGTCCTTCCGCGCGGCCTGCCGCACCCTGATCACGGCCCAGGAGATCCTCGTCGACAACGCGAGTTACCCGACGCCGATGATCGAGAGGAACTCTCACGACTACCGTCCGCTCGGCCTCGGCTACGCGAACCTCGGCGTCCTGCTCATGGACCGCGGCCTCGCCTACGACTCCGAGGCCGGCCGCGCCTACGCGGCCGCGGTCACCGCCCTCATGCACGGCGAGGCCTACGCGCAAAGCGCCCGGGTCGCCGCGTCGATGGGAGCTTTCGCGGGCTACGCGAAAAACGCCGAACCGATGCTTCGCATCATCCAGAAGCACCGGCAGCACGCGCACATGATCGACGCGTCGATCGTGCCCCGTCCGCTCATGCGCGAGGCGCTCGACGTCTGGGATGAGGCCTACACCCTCGGCGCGCAGCACGGCTACCGCAACTCTCAGGTCACGGTTCTGGCCCCCACCGGCACCATCGGCTTCATGATGGATTGCGACACCACCGGCATCGAGCCCGACATCGCCCTCGTGAAGTACAAGAAGCTCGTCGGCGGGGGGATGATCAAGATCATCAACCAGTCGGTTCCGGCAGCGCTCCGCCGCATGGGCTACAACGCGGTCCAGGTTCAGGAGATCGTGAAGTACATCGACGAGAAGGAAATGATCGAGGGCGCGCCGCACCTCAAGGATGAGCACATCGAAGTGTTCGATTGCGCGTTCCCGCCCAAAAACGGCAAGCGGTCGATCGCCTACATGGGCCATATCAAGATGATGGCCGCGGTCCAGCCCTTCCTTTCTGGGGCCATCAGCAAGACCGTGAACATGCCGACGGACTCGACGCCCGAGGAGATCAGCAAGGCCTACATCGAATCGTGGCGGATGGGCCTCAAGGCGGTCGCGGTGTATCGCGACGGCTGCAAGCGCTCCCAGCCGCTGTCCACCTCGCTGCCGGCAACGAGCGATGGCACGTCGGCCAATACCCAGGTGGTGGCGGTCCCCGGTATCGGTGTGGTCGAAGGCCGCCCGGTCCGCCGCAAGCTGCCCGATGAGCGCCAGGCCATCACCCACAAGTTCGCCATCGCGGGCCACGAGGGCTACATCACCGTCGGAATGTACGAAGACGGCAAGCCCGGCGAAGTGTTCCTGGTCATGGCGAAAGAGGGGTCGACGGTCTCCGGCCTCATGGACGGTTTCGCGACCTCGTTGTCTCTGGCCCTTCAGTACGGCGTGCCCCTCGAAGCGATCGTGGATAAGTTCTCCCACACCCGCTACGAGCCTTCGGGCTTCACCAAGAACCCCGAGATCGGTTACGCGAAGTCCATCACCGACTACATCGCGCGCTGGCTCGCGGTGAAGTTCCTCGGCCGCACCCGCGACATGGGCGGGGATGCCGTGGCTCTTCCTCCGAACACGACGTCGGAAACACCGCGGCCCGCCGCCTTCGTGGCCTCGCCTCGTCCGGCGGCGAGCACCCCCAGCCCGGGGATGGTCGCGTTCAAGGTGCAGGCGGATGCGCCGCCTTGCCATGAGTGTGGTTCGTTGATGGTTCGAAACGGCGCCTGCTATCGCTGCGCGAATTGCGGGGCCACCAGCGGCTGCTCTTAAAGACCGGCTGCTCTTAACGAGACCGAAGGAACGACCGGGCGGCCGAAAACCTGAGGAGATTCACCATGGAAGAACTTCAAGAACGCGTGACGCGCATGCTCGAGACGCTCACTTTCGAGCAACTCGAAATGGTGATCCGCTATGCGGAAAGCCTCAACGGAAACGCGGCCGCGGCTTTCGACAACGAGCTCGAAATCCTGCTCGAGGACGAGATCTCCGCCGCTTGATTCCCCTCGCTGCCTCATAAATCCGTGCCAGGCCCCAAGGAACAACCCCTGGGGCTTTCTCGTTAGGGCGAGTGGGACGGGCCGCCTTAGGTTTCGGCCCGAACCGTGATTAGATCGCCATTCCCGCCCCCCGCCATGACTGAGACACTCGTCGAATTCGAAGCCCTCACTGTCCGTTACGGGTCCAGGGTGGCTCTCGACAAGGCTTCCGGCCGATTCACCCGCGGCGCCACCGGCCTTCTGGGCCCAAACGGCGCGGGAAAGACGACCCTCCTCAAAGCCCTCCTCGGTTTCCTTTCTCCCTCCGGCGGTCGCATCGAGGCTTTCGGACTTTCTCCTTCCGCCAAACCCCTCGAAGTACGCCGACGTATCGGGTACATGCCCGAGGTCGACGCGCACCTCCCCGATCTCACCGCGGTGCAGACCGTGGCTTTCGCGGGGGAGCTGTCGGGCCTGCCCCAGAGCGAATCGATGCGGCGTGCGCATGAGGTGCTCCAGTTCGTGGGCCTCGGCGAAGAGCGCTACCGGAAGGTCGAGACCTATTCCACGGGCATGAAGCAGAAGGCCAAGCTCGCAACCGCTCTCGTCCATGATCCGGAGATTGTTCTCCTCGACGAGCCCACCAATGGCCTCGATCCAGCGGGGCGCGAAGAGATGCTCGCCCTCATCGGCGACATCGTCACCCTGCGTGGTCTCTCCGTCGTGTTGTGCTCCCACCTCCTGCGCGATGTCGAGAAAGTCTGCGAAAACATTCTCGTCATCTCGGGCGGCGCCATTCGCACCCAGGGCCGGGTCGAGGACCTCAAGAAACTCGAACGGGACTGGTATGTGGTGCGGGTCAAGACCGACACGGACAACTTCATCGCGGAAGTCCGGAAAAGGGGCGGCGACGCGCAGCCCTGGCCCGATGCCTGGCGCGTGGCTCTCCCCGAGGGTGCTTCCGTCGCCTGGATCTTTGAAGTCGCGGCCGCGAGTTCCACCCAGATTCGGCACGTGAGAAAGGCCGAGGACACGCTCGAAGACATCTTCCTGCGCGCGACCTCGGACGCGACCGCGGCATGAGCTCCAGCCAGATCTACGAGCAGCACTATCGAAGGCTCGATGCGTCGATACCGCTTCGAAACCAGCGATGGATTCCCATAGCGCGCGAGGGCCTGAAGGCCCTCATCAGTTTCCGGGCCTACACCGCCCTCATCTCGATCGCCTGGCTGCCCCTCGTCGTCCGCCTGGTGCAGGTCTACATCACTACGCGTTTCGCTCAGGCGCGAGGGATCGCGCCCGTGGACGACAAATTCTTCTTCGACTTCGTGAGCCAGCAGATGCCGTGGATGCTTCTCATGTCCGCTTATGCCGGCGCCGGTCTCATCGCGAACGACATGCGGACCGGCGGTCTGCTCCTCTATCTGTCACGGCCGCTGACCCTCGGCGACTACATCCTCGGCAAGGTCTCGATCGTCTTCGCTTCGCTTTCCATGGTGACCCTCGTGCCCGGCCTGGTCCTCTTCCTCGGGGCCCGGGCGCTTGCTCCGGACGTGCTCGGCGATGCTTCGCATCTCCTTCTCATTCCGAAGATCGTGGCCTACGCGCTGGTGATGATCCTGCCCGCGACCGGTCTTGTCCTCGTGATGTCCGCCCTCGCGCGCAACGCCCGATTCGCCGGCCTTGGTTTCTTCTTCGTCTTCGTGGGCAGCACCGTGGCCGCGGCCATCGCATGGAGAGCCACCCGCAGCTCCTACGCCGGCCTCGTCTCCGTCCAGGCCACCCTGCGGCGGGCCGGAGAGGCCATCTTCGGAGTCAAACCCTCCCGCATGACCGCCGATCTGCCTCCCGAGGCTGCGTTCATTGTTCTCGGCATACTGGTTATCGGGTGTCTCTACGTCCTCAAGACCCGCGTGCGTGCGGTGGAGATCGTCAAGTGACCGCGCGGGTGGTCTTCCAGAAGGCGTCGCGCTGGTACGGGCCGGTGATGGCGCTCAACGATGTGAGCTTCGAGCTGGGGCCGGGCGTCTACGGCCTTCTCGGTCCGAACGGGGCCGGGAAGAGTTCTCTGCTCAAACTCGCGAGCGGTCAGCTTCGACCGAGTCAGGGGAAGGTGGAGCTGCTCGGCCGTCCGGCTTTCGGTTCGCCCGACGTCTTCCATTCGGTCGGCCTGTGCTCCGACACCGACGCGTTCTTCGAAGACTTCACCGGCCTTCAGTTTGTGAGCGCGCTCCTTTCGCTGAACGGTTTCGACAAGGCCCAGGCTCACAAACTCGCGATGGAAGCGATCGAGATCGTGGACCTCAAGGACGCCATGCACCGCAAGATCGGCGGCTACAGCAAAGGCATGCGCCAGAGGATCAAGCTCGCGCAGTCCATCGCTCACCGCCCCGAAGTCCTTTTCCTCGACGAGCCCCTCACCGGCATGGATCCGCAGAATCGCAAGCGAATCTCCGACCTCATGAAACGGCTCGGCGACGAGGGCCGGACCGTTCTCGTTTCCACTCATATCCTGCACGAACTCGAGCAGGTCACGCGCCGCGTGCTCCTCATTCACAACGGGCGCGTCCTCGCCGAGGGAGACCTTGGTGAGATCCGCGATCTGCTCGACCGGCACCCGCGTTCGGTGCGGATCAAGGCCGCCGATTCACGCGGCCTCGCCCGCGAACTCGTCCTGCTTCAAGACCTCGTTTCCCTGAATCTCGAGGATGCCACGGGCCATCACCTGGCGGAGATCAAGAAGCCCG
>JANNJB010000184.1:0-7829 GCA_031405615.1 Vicinamibacteria bacterium
GGCGAGCTTGTTGAAAAGCTGCATCGCGATCACGCTCTTCACCGTTCCGTGTTCGCAGACGAAGACGATCGTGTTCGCCGCCTTCTCCTCGCCTGCGGTGACGCCGGACGCGGCCACGGCGAAGACAGCGCCGGCAAGGAACATCGTGATTCTCGGACAGGACACGATCTACCTTTTCGTCGCGCCTTCGAGCCGGCGCTGAACCTCATCCCACTGGACGTTGGCGAAAAACGCGTCGACGTAGCGCGCGGCCGCGGCGCCGAAGTCGATGTGGTACGCGTGCTCATACAGGTCGAGCACCAGTAGAGGCGTTCCCATCACGGCACTCTGCGAGTGGTCGGACGCCCAGTAGTTGTGGAGTTCGCGGGTGTGCTGATTCCAGGCGAGCACCGTCCAGCCGGAGCCGCCGTAGAGCGATGCCGCGGTCTTCCGGAAATCGTCTTCCCACGCCTCCGCGGAGCCGAAAGAGTTCTTGAGCGCCTCGGAGAGCGCGCCGCCTGGACGGCCGGAGCCGCCAAGGTTCGCGAAGTACAGCTCGTGAAGGATCATCGAGCCGCGGCGGATCAACTCCTCACGCTTGAGGTTTCCGTAAAGAAACGCAGGAGTGTCCTTGTCCGCGCGCGCCGCGGTCAGCCGATCGCGCACCGTGTTCAGGGTCCGCACCGCGCCCGCGTAGTTGTTCTCCCAGTGCGACTTCAGGAGGCGCTCGGAGAGTCCGGCGAGTTTGCCGGGATCAAAAGGAAGGGGCCTGATCTCGAAGGGCGCGGGCTTCGCGGAAACCGCGGGGGCCTGACCCGCGGCGGTGACCGCGGGAGCGAAAACGGCTGCGGTGGCTAGGGCCTGGCGGCGAGTCAAAGGCGGATTGGAGATCATGGTCTTCCCTCTTCGGCGACTCTACGCCTCCTCATTCGAGGCTCCGCCTCGCGGGTGCGGTCGACACACGCTGCGACAGTCAGTTGCTCTGGACGAGAGGGCCGACATAGCATCGATGGAATGCGTCGTCTTCGAGCCCTCCCCGCGACTTTGGCCCTCCTCGGGCTGGTTTTCCCGTGGGCCCGTCTCGTCGTGACGTCACTTCATCTGACCGAGGGGCATCACGATGTCGCCTCGAGCGATCATGCCGAGGGCCTTCAGGAAGCATTCCACGGCCACCATCACGACGACGACGCCACTCCTCATGATCATCCGCTTGTGAGGTGTGATTTCTCGGCTCAGCGCTCGCGCACCATCGAAGGTGTGGTGCTGCCGGCAGCTCTGCCCACGTTGTCCGCAATGATTCTCCCGCCCCGCGTTCCCGCACTCGTTCCTTCGCGGCACGTTGGCACTCGTGACCACGGCCCGCCGGGCGCCTTGTCGCCGGCCATTCTCAGAATCTGATCTCGCCTCGCTCACCCGAGCGCCGATGTACGGCGCGCGGGCGTCGTTTTCCTTTCGTTCTGGAGCGAGATCATGTTTCCTTTCCTTCCTTATCTTCGTTGGCGCAAGGCGACTCTCGCCTTGGCTCTGCTCGCGGGCGTCATTCCCCGAGCGGCGGCAAGTGAGACGACGAATCCCACCGGTCCCATCACGCTTCGCGACACTCTGTCCTTAGCCCTTACGCAGAGCCCGGATCTTTCCTCCTTCGCCTGGGAGACGCGGGCGCGAGAGGCGAGACTCCTTCAGGCCGGGCGCTTCACGAATCCGTCGCTCAGTATTCTGGCCGAAGACCTGGGGCTGGACGCTCCCGCGGCAAACGCCCTCACCGCCATCCAGCGTCAGACCACGATCCAACTCTCCCAACTGGTTGAGCTGGGCGGCAAGCGTGGCGCGCGCCGCGGCATCGCGACCGCACAACGCGACCTGGCGTCGATGGACTATGAAGCCGCGCGCCTGGACCTTCTGACCCGAGTGGCGGAGTCCTTCGTCGATGTGGTCTCCGCGCAAGGAACGGCGGCTCTCGCTCGGGACACCCTCGGACTCGCGCAGCGCCTTCACGACGCCGTCGCCGCCCGCGTCGCCGCTGGAATGGTGTCGCCTCTCGAGGAAACGAAGTCGGGCGTGGGTTTGGCCCTGGCCCGCATCGAAGCCGCGAAGTCCGGCCGCGCTCTCGAAACTCACCGCGCCCAACTCGCGGCGTTTTGGGGCAGCGGGGAAGCCCTCTTCGAGCGGGCCGATGGCGATCTCGCGACCCTTCCGGCCCCGCCGTCGATCCTGGATCTGCGGACGCTCCTCGCGAAGAATCCCGACCTCGCGCGCTGGGCGAGCGAGGTGGCCGAGCGCGAAGCACTTTCGGCGTTCGAGGGGTCGAAGCGATGGCCCGATCTAACCCTCACCGCCGGATATCGCCGCTTCGCCGAGACCTCTGATCGGGCCTACCTTGTCGGCGCGTCGATTCCTCTGCCCATCTTCGATCGGAACCGGGACGGGGTCGAGGAAGCGCGCAGCCGTCTGAACAAGGCGCGCGACGAACAGCGTGCGGCCGAGGCGCGGCTCAACGCGGCCCTCGTGGCGGGCCACAGCGCCTTGACCGCGGCCTTCGACGAAGTCGCAGCCATCGAGGCCACGGTTTTGCCCGGGGCGCAAAGCGCATTCGATGGGACGGAGGAGGGTTATCGGGCGGGCAAGTTCAGCCTGCTCGACCTTCTCGACGCTCAAAGGTCACTCGTCAATGCGAAGACACAACGTCTTCGCGCGCTTGGCGATCTTCACAAGGCATCGGCGCGTCTGGAGCGGCTCATCGGCCGGCCCCTCGCCGAAGCGCCTCCTTCCTCCATTCAGATTCCGTAGGAACCCTTGACCATGTTTAGAACACGAATTGTCGCAGTCGCCTTTCTGGCCCTTGCCGCGGGCTCCCTTGCCTGCGGTCCAAAGATCAAGACCGAGGGGGCCGAGGTCAAAGGTCTTCTCGATTATCCGCGTGGCCCCCACGGAGCGAGACTTCTCGAGGGCCCCGATCTCCAGCTCGAAATGACGATCTACGAGACCGGTGTGCCGCCGCACTTCCGCGTCTATCCGCTGGACGCGAGCGGCAAACCAGTCCCCCCCGCCGAGGTCAAGCTCCTGGTCGAGCTGCACCGGCTGGGGGGTCGCGTCGACAAGTTCGCTTTCGTTCCGGAAGCCGACTACCTGCGCGGCGACGGTGTCGTCGAGGAACCGCACTCCTTTGATGTGAAGGTAAGGGGAGAGCGAGCCGGCAAGGCGAAGGACTGGTCGTACTCGCAGATCGAGGGCAAGGTCCAGCTGAGCGATGAGGTCCTGAAGAGCACAGGCATCGAGATCCAGGAGGTTGGGCCGCGGCCGATGACGACCTCTATCGAACTGCCCGGAGAAATCGTGGCCGACGAATCACGGGTGGCGAACGTCGCGGCCCGGCTTTCCGGCCGAGTGTCGCGGGTGCTGAAGACCTTGGGCGACCGCGTGGCGCAGGGAGAGGTGCTTGCGGTGATCGAGAGTCGTGAGCTTGCGGATGCGCGCAGCACGTACCTTGCCGCCGCTCACCACACGGAATTCCTCAAGACCGTCTTCGAGCGCGAGGAAGGCCTGTGGAAGAAGAAGATCAATGCCGAGCGAGAGTATCTCTCGGCTCGTCGCGACTTCGAAGAGGCGCAACTCGCGGAGCAGGTGGCGGCGCAAAAGCTGGTGGCCCTGGGCGACACGCGGGCAGGCCTCGCGGGACTGCAGGGCGGTCCGACCGACCGGCTGCCCAGCCTGCAACTGCGCTCTCCTCTGAGCGGTGTTGTGACCGAACGCGATATCACCGTCGGGGAAACCCTTCTGGCCGACCACAACGCCTTCGTCGTGGCCGACCTCAGCCGCGTGTTCGTTCAGGCCGAGGTTCCGGCCGGGCAGATCGCCGGGGTTCGCCTCGGACAGGAGGCGCGCATCGAGTCGAAAGAATCGGTGCTTCAGGCCACGGGCCGGGTGTCCTACATCGGCTCGATGGTGGGCAAGACCACGCGAACCACGCCGCTGCGCATCGCCCTTACCAACCGCGATGGATCCTTGCGGCCGGGTCTCTTTGTCGCGGTTCATCTGGTCGAGGAGTCGAGCACGGCGAAACTCGCGGTGCCGGAGGAGGCCATTCAGGCCTTCCGCGACTGGCAGGTGGTCTTCGTCCGCTACGGCGACTGGTTCGAGGCGCGTCCCCTCGAACTCGGGCGCACCGACAACGGCTGGGTGGAAGTGCTCTCGGGCCTCAAACCCGGCGAACGTTACGCCGCGACCAACAGCTACGCGATCAAGGCGGAGATCGGCAAGCTCGGTGCGACTCATGACCATTGAGAGCATCCTGAAGTTTTCGATCGCTCATCGCTACCTGGTTCTCGCGGCCTGTCTGGGTATCGCTGCCCTGGGGCTTGTGAACTACCAGCGTCTGCCCATCGACGCGGTTCCGGATATCACCAACGTCCAGGTTCAGATCAACGCGGAAGCGCCTGGTTACTCGCCTCTTGAGTCGGAGCAGCGCATCACGTTCCCGATCGAGACCGCCATGGCCGGCCTTCCGAAACTGAAGGAGACGCGATCCATATCGCGTTATGGCCTGTCCCAGGTCACCGTGGTCTTCGAGGACGGCACCGACATCTACTTCGCGCGCCAGCTTGTCGGCGAACGCATTCAGGAAGCGAGGGGCAATCTCCCGCCGGGCATCGTGCCCTCGATGGGACCCATCGCCACCGGCCTGGGCGAGATCTTCCTGTGGACAGTGGACGTCGAGCCGGGCGCGCGCTCCGCCTCCGGCGAGGCCTTCACCACCACGGAGCTTCGGACCATTCAGGACTGGATCGTGCGGCCCCAGGTTCGAACCGTGCCGGGCGTCGCCGATGTGAACAGCATCGGCGGCTACGTGAAGCAGTTCCACGTCACCCCGAGCCACGACCAGCTGATGGCGCACAACTTCACGTTCCGCGATGTTTTGCGCGCGCTTTTCGAGAACAACGCGAACGTGGGCGCCGGCTACATCGAACGCCGGGGGGAGCAGGTCCTGATACGCGCTCCCGGCCAGGTGGCGACGCTCGACGACATCCGAGGGATTGTGGTCGGAACCCATCAGGGCACGCCGATCTACATGCGCGATGTGGCCGAGGTGCTGCTCGGCCCCGAACTTCGCACGGGCGCCGCCACTCAGGATGGCCGCGAAGTGGTTCTAGGCACCGCGTTCATGCTCATGGGGGAGAACAGCCGGATCGTCTCCCACCGGGTGGCCGAGAAGATGGAAGAGGTCAACAAGACTCTCCCTCCGGGTGTGGTAGCGAAGACAGTGTACGACCGCTCGAAGCTCGTCGACGCCACCATCGAAACAGTCCGCCACAACCTCACCGTGGGCGCCATTCTCGTCATCATTGTCCTCTTCGTGTTCTTGCGAAACATCCGCGCCGCCGTCATCACCGCCCTCGTCATCCCCCTGTCGATGCTCTTCGCCATCACATTCATGGTCGAGCGCGGGGTGAGCGGAAATCTCCTGAGTCTGGGCGCGCTCGACTTCGGCATCATCGTGGACGGCGCGGTCATCATTGTGGAGAACTGCCTGCGGCGGCTCGCCGAAAGGCAGAAGGAGCTTGGACGGCTTCTCACCCGGCCGGAGAGATTCGAGGTGGTCTTCGAGGGCTCCCGCGAAGTGCGCCGCGCCACCATGTTCGGCGAACTGATCATCATGATCGTCTACCTGCCCATCCTGACCCTTGAAGGCATCGAGGGAAAGATGTTCTACCCCATGGCTTTCACGGTCCTGGCCGCGCTGCTCGGCGCCATGATCCTGTCGATCACCTTCGTCCCTGCCGCGGTCGCCCTGTTCGTGACCGGCAAGGTGAGCGAAGAGGAGAGCCCGGTGGTGAGCCAGGCCACGCGCGCCTATGTGCCGGTTCTGCGCTTCGCGCTACGCCGCCGTTTTGCCACTGCGATCGCCGCCGTGGTGCTGCTGCTCATGAGTCTTGGCCTCGGTTCGCGTTTCGGGGCCGAGTTCCTGCCGAGCCTCGACGAGGGCGACCTGCTCGTGCACGCCATGCGCATTCCCGGCACGAGTTTGTCGACCGCCGTCTCGATGCAGCACGCCCTCGAGCGGAAGCTCAAGACCTATCCCGAGATCGACTACGTGTTCTCCAAGATCGGAACCGCCGAGATCGCCACCGATCCCATGCCTCCCAGTGTCGCGGATACGTACGTCATGTTGAAGCCGAAGGACCGCTGGCCCGATCCGAGTCGTCCGAAAGCGGATCTTGTGAAACAGCTCGAAACCGACCTGCTCAAACTGCCGGGCAACAACTACGAGTTCATTCAGCCTATTCAGATGCGCTTCAACGAGCTCATCGCGGGCGTCCGCAGCGATGTTGCGGTGAAGGTCTTCGGCGATGATCGGGACACGCTCGACGAGGTGGGCGCCGATATCGAGCAAGCGCTCGCCGCGGTGCCGGGAGCGTCCGACGTGAAGCTCGAGCAGACAACCGGTCTCCCCGTCCTGACCATAGAGGTCGACCGCGCGGCGCTTTCACGGCTCGGCCTGAACGTGGCTGAAGTCCAGGAAGTCATCGAAGTCGCGATCGGCGGCCATGACGCGGGCCAGGTCTACGAAGGAGACCGACGTTTCGATCTCATCGTCCGCCTCCCCGAGAAACTCCGCGGCGACATCGAGGGGTTAAAGCGCCTGCCCGTGCCTCTGCCGGCGGGCCGCGGTTACATCCCCTTGGGATCGGTCGCGGCTTTCGAGATCGCGCAGGGTCCGAATCAGGTGAGCCGTGAGAACGGCAAGCGCCGGGTCGTGGTCACCGCCAACGTGCGCGACCGGGACATCGCCTCGTTCGTGCAGGAGGCGGAGCGAAAGATCCAGGAAGATGTGACGGTTCCGCCCGGATACTGGACAGCCTGGGGTGGCCAGTTCGAAAACCTGCTCTCCGCGAGGCGGCGGCTCGAAATCGTGGTGCCCGTGGCCCTGCTCCTCATCTTCGTCCTGCTCTTCGCGACGTTTGGAAATGTCCGCGATGCGCTCCTCGTGTTCAGCGGTGTGCCCCTGGCTCTCACCGGAGGCATCCTCTCGTTGTGGATTCGCGGAATCCCCTTTTCGATCTCCGCGGCGGTTGGTTTCATCGCCCTGTCCGGTGTCGCCGTTCTGAACGGCCTGGTCATGCTGACTTTCATCAACCGCTTGCGCGCTCAAGGCGCTTCGATTGATGACGCCGTCTTCGATGGCGCGGTCGCGCGGCTGCGCCCCGTTCTGATGACGGCGCTGGTGGCCTCGCTCGGTTTTCTTCCGATGGCTCTCGCCACCGGAACCGGCGCCGAGGTCCAGCGTCCTCTCGCCACGGTGGTTGCCGGAGGCATCCTGTCCTCAACCCTGTTGACCCTTCTGGTCCTGCCCGCGTTGTATCGAATCTTCGCCCGTGAACGAAAGGAGGGGAGCGATGAGCTCCACTGATCGAAACCGCGGTATCGCCGGCCTGGGTGTTGCTCTCGCCCTGGCCGCCCCGCGCCTCGGCCTGCCCACCGCGAAGGCGAAGCCGGCGCCGAAGTCCTAGACTACGGACGCTTCCGCTCGCCGATCTCGCGGCGCGCGGGCTTCAGGATAGGGAGGATCGAATGTCTCTGCTCATCGGTGTCGTCCTGGGTCTCATTGCCGCACAGACCCCCTCACCATCTCCAACCGCGACTCCCGACCCCTGGGCTCCCATCCGTGTCATGGAGGGAGAGTGGGAAGGCGAGTCCGAGGGGAGCCCTGGACAAGGCACGGTCAAGCGGGCCTATGCCTTCGTCCTCAACGAGAAATTCCTGAATGAGACCAACGTATCCACGTATCCGCCTCAAGCGAAAAATCCCAAAGGTACTGGCACGGCAGGTTCAACAGTCAGTTTCAACGGTTCGGC
>JANNJB010000185.1:0-2341 GCA_031405615.1 Vicinamibacteria bacterium
AGGTGGGCACGCTCATCGGCCTCTTCCTCCTTGGAGCGCTGCTCTCCATCCTCTCGCCGTTTTTCCTGACTTCGTCGAATCTCCTGAACGTGATGGAACAAACGGCCATCAACGCGGTCATCGCGGTCGGCATGACGTTCGTGATTCTCTCCGCCGGGATCGATCTCTCGGTCGGTTCGATCGCGGCGCTGTCGGGCGTGGTCATGGCGAACCGGCTTCAGGCGGGCTGGCCGCTCGCGCCCGCGATCCTGGCCGGCCTCCTCACCGGCGCCCTGTGCGGCCTCTTCAGCGGGGTGCTGATCACGCGCGGCAAACTCCCGCCCTTCATCGCGACGCTCGGGATGATGAGCGTGGCGCGGGGAGCCGCGCTGCTCTTCACGGACGGCCGTCCGATCTCGGGCTTCGACGAGTCCTTGAGGTGGCTGTCCACCGGGCGCGTGCTCGGAATCCCCGTGCCCGTCCTTCTCACCATCGCTCTCTATGCGCTTGCGATCGTCCTCCTCAATCGCACGCGTTTCGGGCGCTATGTCTACGCGATCGGCGGCAACGAGGAAGCGACCCGCCTCTCCGGCGTCTCCGTGACCCTCCACAAGACGGCGGTTTACGTGCTGTCCGGCGTGACCGCGGCCATGGGCGCCGTCCTTCTGACCGCGCGCCTCAACTCCGCCCAGCCCATCGCGGGCATGATGTACGAACTCGACGCGATCGCCGCCGTGGTCATCGGGGGGACGAGCCTCACCGGCGGTCTCGGCACCCTCGGCGGCACGCTGATCGGCGCGCTCACCATGGGCGTGCTCAGAAATGGCCTTAACCTTCTGGGCATCTCGTCGTTCCTCCAGCAGATCGTGATCGGCCTCGTGATCATCGCCGCCGTGCTCATGGATTCGCTGGTCAAGAAGCGCCAGTAACCCCAGGACCGCAACCCAAATGGAGCCCTCATGAAGAACCGAAATCTCTCGATCCTCGCGATCACCGCGGTCGCGTCGCTGTTCGCGTCGTGCAGCGCGCCGCCCGCTCAGAACGCGGCCCCGGCGAAGCCGCGGGTGGCCCTCGTCCTCAAGACCCTGAACAGTCCGTTCTTCATTGAGATGCAGACCGGGGCGAAGGCCGCGGCGGATCGGCTCGGCCTCGATCTCGTGGTCCAGGCGGCGGAGCGGGAGGTGGATGTCGAGAAGCAGATGCAGATCGTGGAGAACCTGATCCAGACCGGGATCAAGGCCCTCCTGATCACGCCGAGCGGCTCGCGCGAGATCGTTCCCGTCCTCGCCAAGGCGCAGGCTGCGGGAATTCCCATCATCATCGTGGACACCCGGATCGATCCCGCGACCGCCACGGCCGCCTCGGTGAAGATGGCCACCTTCATCGGTTCGGACAACTACGAGGGCGGGCGGGCGGCCGGCGCCGAACTCGTCCTGGCCACGGATGGCAAGGCGAATGCGGCGGTGCTCGAGGGCATTCCCGGACACGACACCGGCGACTCGCGCCTGCGCGGCTTCAAGGACGCGATCAAGGATTCGCCGGGCATCAAACTCCTGGCGTCACAAACCGCGAACTGGGAGCGCGACCAGGGTTTCACGGTTTTCCAGAACATGCTTCAGGCTCACCCCTCGATCGACGCGGTGTTCGCGTGCAACGACATGATGGCGCTCGGCGCGATTGAAGCCATCGCCGCCGCGGGCAAGACCGGCAAGATCCGCGTGATCGGCTTCGACGCGGTGGACGACGCGCGAAAAGCGATTGAGATGGGAACGATGCTGGCTTCGGTGGCGCAGTTTCCCGGCGAGATGGGGCGCATGGCCGTGGAGAGCGCCGCGAAACTGATCAAGGGCGAGAAGGTCGAGGCGGATCAGGGCGTGCGGATCGAGCTGATCAAGAAGGCCGAGGCCGGCAAATGAGCGGGGCCGCGAAGAAGCGGCTCAAGGTCGGAGTGATAGGTCTTGGCCGGCTGGGCCGGATCTACGCGCGGGATATCGCGTCGCGGATTCCTGAGACGCGGCTTGTCGCGGTCTCCGACGTGCTGCCCGCCGCGGTGAGCGATGTGGCCGACGAGTTCGATGTCCCGGGGCGTTACGCGGATCCCGCGGAGCTCATCAACGCCCCGGACGTCGAAGCGGTGGTGATCGTGAGTCCGACCCACGCGCACAAGGAGCAATCGATCCTCGCGATGAAGGCGGGGAAGCCGACGTTTTGCGAGAAGCCGCCGGCCTTGTCGCTCGGCGCGACCGTCGACCGATACTGATTGTTGCGGTGCTGGGTGGCTGCATTCCGAAGTCGGCGCTTCACGCGGTCGGAGATCTGCACAACGCGCGCTGCGCCGCGCTGGCCCACACCGAACAGCTGG
>JANNJB010000186.1:0-4910 GCA_031405615.1 Vicinamibacteria bacterium
AGGTACTGAACCGAACCGCGCTGGATCGCCGACGGGGGACGCATCGGACCGTCGGGATAGATGTCGCCGCGCATGTAGCCGTCGTCGGCCGGGTCGGAGAAGATGATCACGCCGACCGCACCCCGCTCCTGCGCTTCCTTCACCTTGAGGCCGCGGAACGCGCCGCCGTAACGAACGAGGGCCACCTTGCCCTCGACCGAAAGGCCCATCGACTTGAGCCGCTCATGATCGGCGGGCGAACCGTAGTTCACGTAGATGATCTGGCCGCTGGCCTTGCCCGAGGCGCCGTACCCATGGAACGCGGGGAACTGGCCACGCGCGGTCGAGTCCTTGTCCTGCGGGACGTTGTCTTCCATCAGCGAGAGTTCCTCGACCCGCGGCTCGACCATCTTGAGGGAGACGTGCTTGGGATGATTGAGGAACACGTCGTACTTCACCATCTCGACCTCGAGGCCGAACTCCTTCATCTTGCCGGCCACCCAGTCGGCGACCTTCTTCTCAGCCGGCGTGCCCGCGACGTGCGGCTCTTCGGTCAGCTGGAAGAGCCAACGCCGCGCGTTTTCGGGCGTGGGCGTATCGAGAAGGACCTTCTCGAACCGCGCATTCGTCTCCGCGGTGGCCCGGGTGTAGCCCGCAGGTGTCTTCGAGACGCCCTGCGCCAGCGCGAGGCTCGGCGACAGCGGAAACACGACGAGAAGGAACGACGCGGAGAGCCGACGCATTGAGAGCATGCGGCGGATTGTACCCGTGGCCCTCCGAGGTATTCTGCTTCGTCGCCCGCGGCATGGACTATTTCTTCGACACCCTCTTCGAACCCCTCATGGAGACGGTTCTCTTTGTGATGGTGGCGGTCGGCATCGTCGTCGGGGCACGGACTGTTGTCGCAGACCTGACACGTCGTCGTCGAATACGGGAACTCGCCGAGACGCGGCAATGGCGGTTCCTGGGCTATGTCCCAAGCGATGGCCGGGATCCGTATACGCGCTTCGAGCAGGTCAGTTGGGCCGTCCTCCTGCGCTACGTCGTGGAAGGTCGTGAGCGGGGATTCGACTTCAGCGTGTTCGAGTACTGCGCCCGGCGCCGAATCTGGAACACCGGCGCGCTCATCCAGCTCGATGTGGCGCCGCTGTCCTGCCGGGTCGAGTTCTGGAAGTCGGGCGGAGGTTCATTCGACCGCGGATTGGAGGAGGCGAACGAAAAGATCGGCCCGCGGACGGCCGCGGCGCTCCGGAAAGCCCGGGGACTTCTTGACTCTCTCTCCCTGGATGGCCTGGTCGTGGAGATCGGTTCGGGGGCCCTGCTCGCGCGGGCCGAGCCGTCGCCCCTCGAGGCCGATGAGATCCCCGCGTTACTGGACGCGGCGCTTTCGCTCTCGGCGGCCGTGGTTGATGACGAACGGTCGGCGAGCCGCGCGCGTCACTCGTGACGGAGTGCGGAAACCGGGGTGACGAGCGTGGCGCGTCGGGCCGGGACGTAGGTCGCAACGAGGGCGGCGGCGGCGAGGACCGCGAAGGCGAGAGTCAATACCAGCGGATCGAACGAGCTCACCTGATAGAGCATCGAGCTCACCAGACGTCCGGCACCCAGGGCGAGCACCACACCGAGAGTGAGGCCGGCGGCGGACAGCGCCACGCCTTCGCGGAGGATCAACTCGACGACGCCCCGCGACGTCGCGCCGAGCGCCATTCGGATTCCGATCTCACGGGTTCGGCGGGCAACCACGTAGGACTTGAGACCGTAGATGCCGATGATCGCGAGGATCAGGGCGGCGAGGCCGAAGAGCGAGAACATGCGCGCGCCGCTGCGCACCGCCCAAAGCGGAAGACTGTCATCGCGGAACGACTGCAGGGTCGCGGCGGAGACCACGGGCAGATTCGGATCGAGGGTACGCAGTTCGCCGCGGATCCTCTGAAGCATGGCCGAGGCCTCGGCGGGTTTGTCGCTCTTGAGCCGCACGTGCAGGTTCAGGCCCGACTGGAAGTTGGCGCCTATGGGCTCGTAGAAGAAAGGAACGGGTGCGGCATCGAAAAGACTATGACGAAGGCCCGGAGCCACGCCTACGACCTGCAGGGCGTCCGCGGTGATCTGATTCGTGCCGTCCTGCGCGATCGACACGCCCTTGCCGGGACCGCCGCCGACCCCGAACTGCACCGCGCGGCCGATCGGATCTTCGTTGCCGAAGAGCTGCTTCGCCAGGGGCTCGCTGATGATCACGGGTTTGAGGCCGGTCGCGCCGGTTTCTTCGCTCGTGTCGAACTCACGGCCGCGCAGCATGGTGAGACCCAGGGACTTGAAGTAGTCGGTGCCGATGAGAACGTGCTGCGCATTGATGCCGATAGGCGCCCCGGCCCCGTCCTTCTCCGGATCGCCGGCTTTGCGCACTCGCCTCGAACTGGAGAAGGCGCCGAAAGGAACCGTGGACGCGACGCTCGCGCTGGAGACGCCCGGGAAATTCCGCACTCGATCGAGCACCGCGCCGTAGGTCTGCTGAGAACGGGCGGTGTCATAACCCGCGAGGGACGGATCGAGTTCGAAGAGGAGACCGGAGTCGAGGCGGAAACCGGGATCCGATTCGGCCGCAGCGAGTGAACCTCGGACAAAGAGCCCGCCGGTGGCGAGCAACGCGAGACTCAGGCCGATCTGCAGGACGACCAGGACGTTGCGGGGAGCGAGCAGCCAGAAGCGGCCCCGGGCGTTCGAAAGGGCGCCGCCGTCACCCGCCTGTTCCTTGAGTTGGGGGAACACGTCGAGGCGGGAGAGTTTCATCGCGGGACCGAGGCCAGAGACCACGGTCGCGAACAGACAGAAGAGGAAAGTGACGCCAAGGACGCGCACGTCGGGCGTCATCGGGAACACGATGGCGAGAGGCGCCACCGCGATGAACGACGACACGAGCAGCCGGGTCAACGCATAGGCGAGGCCCAGGCCAAACGCTCCGCCGAGCACAGCGAGCACGAATCCTTCGGTGAGAAGTTGCTGCACGACGCGCCATCGGCCCGAGCCGAGGGCCAGGCGGAGTGCGATTTCCTTCTGTCGCGCTTCACCGCGCGCGAGCAGCATGTTGGCGAGGTTGAAACAGGCCACGATCAGGACCACACTCGCGAGGGCGAGCAGAATGGCGTTGGCGGCGGCGATCGGCGTATCCGACTGCGGGTCTGTGCTCACCGACATCCGGGAGAGGGGAGCGAGGGTGATCGCGTGGTCCTTGTTCTCCGCCGGGAAGGCCGAAGCGAGCCGCGTGCCGATCAGCTTCACCTGGGCGGACGCGTTATCGATGGTCACCCCGGGTTTCAACTGGCCGACCAGGATCAGGTTGCGGTGGGTTCGATCGGCGAGTTTCCGGCCCCCCGCGGTGTCGGTTTTCTGGAAGTCGTTGAGCGTGATGTCGTACATGCTCATGGGCAGCCAGATTTCGGGCGCGGCCAGAGCCATGGTGCCGCTGAAGCCGGAGGGCGTCACGCCCACGACCGTGAAGTCCCGCGCGTTGATGCGGATCAAAGAGCCGAGGATCGCGTCGTTTTCGCCCATGGTCTTCCACAGGCCGTAGCCGATGATCGCTACCGGCGCCTCGCGGCCGGGGATTTCCTCTTCGGCCGAAAAAGCGCGTCCGCGGTGCAGGCGCACGCCGAGAGTCTGGAAGTAGTTCGAGGAGACCACATCGCTGAAGACACGCCGCGTCACGTCGCCTTCGGTGAGACCCACCATCGCGAAGTTGTGGGCCATGATGCTCTCGAAACTCTCGTTGCCCGCGCGGATGTCCTGGTAGTCGGGATACGAGAAGGCGCGATACGTGTCGGGCCGCGTTTCATCTTTATGAAAGAGGCCCACGATCCGGTCGGCGGAGACCCCGGTGATCGGCCTCAGCAGGATGACGTTCACGAGCGAGAAGATCGCCGTATTGACGCCGATCCCAAGGGCCAGGATGGCTACGGCGATGCCGGTGAAGCCCAGGTCCTTTCGCAATCGGCGCAAACTCAAAACCACGTCGCTCTTGAAAGTCATCGAAGATTCTCCCGTTGTTCGAGGATACGGGAGGCCCGCCGCCAAAGTTCCGGAGTTCATGACTTTGAATGGAGCGAAAAGAGATGGCCCGCTATGCTCGGCCTCCATTCGGGCGGCATCACGAGGAAACCATGTACTCTCGATTCATTCCCGCCGTGGCCTGCCTGAGCATTCTTGGAGCAGCCGCCTCCTCACCGGCCCAGCCGCCCACCGAGGTCCGCAAGCACCACAACCCGATCGTCGATCTGCTCGAGCAGAAGAAGCCGGTCTTCGGCCTCTACGCTCCCAGCAACCGGCGGTTCACTCCTCCTGGCGCGGCCGTCCCCTCTCCGGTTCCGCCCAGGACACCGCTTGAGCTGGCGAAGGAGGCCGTCGCGAACAAGGCCACCGACTACATCTTCGACGGGAGCATGGAGGGCGACTTCGAGAAGGCGCTGCCGGAGTTCGCGGTGTTCGCCAAGGCGATGAGCGAGGCCGGCGTGGTGGCGAAGACACCCGTTCTACGTCTCACTCATCCGCTCATGGTGAAGATGAACGAGATCGCCCCCGATCCCGCGAAAGCCGTAGAGCGTATCGGACGTCAGCTCGACCTCGGGGTCAGCGGCGTGGTCTTCGTGGATGTCCAGAGCGCGGACGAAGTGAAGGCTGGCCTCGCCGCGATGCGTTTCAAGTCGAAAGGCGGCACGCGCGCGGAGGGTGTCGGGACGGCCCCCGCGTTCTGGGGCATGAGCGAGAAGGATTATCGCGACAAGGCCGACGTGTGGCCGCTCAACCCGAAGGGCGAGCTGGTGAACTTCACCATCGTGGAGAGCAAGCAGGGTCTTGCCCGGGTTCGTGAGATCGCCGCGGTGCCGGGAATTGGCGTGTTGTTCCCAGGCGCGGGCACGCTTCGCGGCGTGTTCACTTCA
>JANNJB010000187.1:0-2722 GCA_031405615.1 Vicinamibacteria bacterium
CGACTTTCAGCATGTCGTCGTCACGGCCTGAGTAGTAGAAGAAGCCGTCCTCGTCCTGGCGGACCATGTCGCGCGAGGCGTACCACTCGCCGCGAAAAACCTGCTGCGTCTTGTCCATCTCGTGCCAGTAGGCGATCGCTCGCGACCCGCCCCGCACCCAGAGGAAGCCGGTTTCTCCGCGCGGAAGTTCGCGGCCATCGTCGTCGCACACCCTCACATCGAACCCCGGCACCGCGAGCCCGAGGCTTCCGGGGCGAACATCCTTAACCGTGTTGGTCAGGAAGATGTGCCACATCTCGGCGGTTCCGAGGCCATCGAGCAGAGGCACGCCGAACGTCGTCTGCCAGCGCCGGTACAGCTCCTCACTCAGAGCCTCGCCCGCCGACGTGGTCGCGCGAAGGCATCCAAGGTCCTGCTTCGCCGCCTCCCCATGCGACGTCATCTGATGCACCATGGTCGGAACGTTGATCAGCACGGTGGGGCGGTGACGCGAGATCTGCGCGAACAACGCCTCGGGGGTGCACTTCTCGGTGAACAGCACCGAGGCCGCCCCGACGGAGAAGGGGAAGATCAGGTTCGAGCCGGTGGCGTAACCGAAGTAGAGCTTGGGCACCGACAGCGTGATGTCGCTCTCCACGTAGCCCAGCGCCCCCTTCGCGTACAGCTCGGTGGTGTTGATGAACGAGCGATGCGTCTGGACCACCCCCTTCGGCCGTCCGGTGGTGCCGCCGGAAAAGAGCCAGATCGCGGCGTCGTCCCGGTGCGTCTGGAAGTTCTCGAATTCGTCGCTCGCGGCCTTGAGGCGCTCTTCAAAGGCTTGCGTGCCCGTGATCAGAACCTCGCGAAGAGTCTTCTGCGCCGCTCCGGCCTCGAGGAAGAGGGGAGCGGAACCGGCCTCGGTCACCACCACCTTCGCCCGCGTGTACTCGAGAAAGTACTCGATCTCGTCCTTCTTGAGACCGGGGTTCGCCATGACCACGGCGGCGCCGAGTTTCAGGGTGGCGAAGAACGCGGCCACCCAGTCGAGGCCGTCGCTCAGGGCGATGAGGACACGCTGTTCGGGTTCGACTCCCGCGGACCGCAGCACCGAGGCGAATCGGTTGGCCCGTCGCTGCACGTCAGCGTAGGTAAATTCGCCCGCGTCGGTGACGAGGGCCCGCCTTGCCCCCCGGCCCTCGCGGATCCGCGCATCGAGGCAGTAGTCGGCGAGATTGACGAACTCTGGAATGTTCGGGGTCAAGGGTGGGGCGTTCTCCGTTTTCGCTTGGACGCCTGCGAGAATAGTGGGGTCAGGAAAAGGGGTCAATGAAATATCTGGCTGAGATGACGTTTGGAGAAGTCGATGCGGTCGCGAAAGACGCGGTCGCCATCCTTCCGGTCGGCGCCATCGAGGCGCATGGTCCGCACCTGCCGCTTCTCACCGACGTCATCATCGCGCGGGGCATGTCGGCCGCCGCCGCCAAAGTCATGGAGGCGCGCGGCATCGCCCACGTGGTGGTGGCTCCTCCGCTCCAACTCACCGCCGCCGGTTTCGCCGCCGGTTTCGCGGGAACCCTCTCGCTCAAGCCCGAGACCGTCACCGCGGTCCTCGTCGAGGCGGTCCTGAGTCTTCATCGCGCCGGCTTCGCGAGGGTCGTTCTCGCCAACGCCCACCTCGACCCCGCGCATATCGCTTCACTCCACGAGGGCGTGCGTATCTGCCGCGAGACCCACGGCATCGCGGTCGTGTATCCCGACATCACGCGCAAACCGTGGGCACTTCGCCTCAGCGCCGAGTTCAAGAGCGGGGCGTGTCATGCCGGTCAGTTCGAGACGTCGATCGTGATGGCCGAACGTCCCGACCTCGTCCGCGAGTCCATCCGCGTGACCCTCGAACCCAACCCGGTGTCCCTTTCCCAGGCGATTCGAGAGGGAAAGAAGACGTTCGAAGAAGCCGGCGGTCCGGCTGCCTACTTCGGTTCTCCCAAGGGTGCTTCCGCCGAGGAAGGCCGTGAAACCCTCGCGACTCTTGGCGGCATCCTCGCGGATGCCCTCCAGGGCGAAGGAGCGCAGTCATGAAGTTCGCCTCGAAGGTGGCTCTCGTCACCGGCGGCGGCCGCGGCATCGGCGCGGAGAGAGCGCGAAGCCTGGCCCGTGACGGGGCTTCGGTGGCGGTGAGCGCGCGGACCGAATCCGAAGTGCGGAAGGTGGTTGAAGAGATCACGGCTGCGGGAGGGCGTGCTCAATACTTCATCGCCGATCTTTCTCAGCCGGACCAGGCGGCGCCGCTCGTGAACAAAGTGCAGGCGGCACTCGGCCCCATCGACTTTCTCATCAACAATGCGGGCATCGCGGGCTCGGCTCCGGTGATCAAGCAATCGCTCGAGGAGTGGAACCGCATCTTTGCGGTCAACGTGACCGCGACGTTCCTCTGCACGCAGGCGGCGCTTCCGAAGATGATCGAGCGCGGCTCGGGACGCATCGTGAACATCGCCTCGGTGGCCGCTCGTTTCGGCGCCCGCTACATCGCGGCCTACGCCGCTTCGAAACACGCGGTGCTCGGTTTCACCCGCTGTGTCGCCGCAGAGGTCGCGGCGAACGGAATCACCGCGAATGCGGTGTGCCCCGGTTTCGTCGACACCGAGATGGTGTCGAGCAGCGTCACGAGGATCGTCGAGAAAACCGGCCTTTCCTCCGACCAGGCGCTCGACACCATCAAGGGACAGTCGCCGCAGAAGCGCCT
>JANNJB010000188.1:0-3646 GCA_031405615.1 Vicinamibacteria bacterium
CTCGAACGTGACCTTCTTCGACCGAAGGAACTCGAGTGCTCTCGCCTCGACCTCGGGGTCCCGCGCCACGGTCGGCGCTTTGCCGACCGCGGGAGCAGCCGTGGACTTGGCGGGAGCGGCGGTCGAGGCGGCGGGGGCGCCCCGCTCGATCAGATTGATGGCGGTTACCGCCTGGGAGCGCACGTACTCACTCGGATCCTTCAGAAGCGGGCGCAATGCGTCGATGGCGCCGCGCATCGCCGAACCGCGGCTCTCGAGACCGAAGAGCGCCGCCGTGCGCACAGCTTCCGGGTAGGTCGCGGCGGTGAGAGGGACAAGAATGTCAATGGCCGTCTTCGGCTCGAGATGCAGACGAGTCAGCGATCGCGCCGCCTTTTCGCGAATGTCCTTCTCGGCATCCTTGTCGATGGCCGCGCGGAGCGCGCTCGTCGCTCGTTCCGCGACCAGGCGCTTCCCCGCGGCGGGTGTGGCTTGGTTCCGGTCGCCGATATCGCCGATGGCCGATACCGCGGTCTCGCGAAGGCTCTTTTCGGTTTCGCCCTGGAGCGCACGCACCGCAACGTCGATGTGCTCGGAGGCCAGGCCGCGCGCCTCGCCAAGGGCGTAGACCAGCGCGCCTCGAACCGAGGACTCCGGGTGTTTCTCGACGCGCACTGCCTCGGGGGCCCAGATCGCCACATCGGCGGCGCTCTGCGCGGTCCGGCCCATCAGAAAGAGGACGCGGGAGAGCACGCGTCGATCGCGAGCCTCGAGCTGCTCAACCAGAAGCTTCGCCCAGCCCTCGGGCCGCGGCTCGTAGAGGGACAGAGCATCAAGGGGGATGTCGTTCCGCTGCTTGAAGCCGCGGGCGGCGTTGGTGATGGCGGTGATGATCGATCGATCCTTCGTGTTCTTCACGAGACGCTTGAGGGCCGTCTCGCCGATCTCGATGTTGTTGCGCGAAGCGTCGCGGGTCTTGTAGTCGGCCGAGGACATTCCGGGAAACTGCGCGTCGATGTAGTCGAGGATCGGTGCGACGAGCCGGATGGGCGCGGCATGGCCGATGAGGCTGCGCGCGGCCAGAAACGTTTCCGTTCGATTTCCCGATTCGAGGATCCGCAGACGCGCCGGCGCGAGGTCTTTCTCGGGCACCTTGAGCGCCCGCTCGAGCGCCTCGGCCGCTTGGGTAGCGACCGCCGGCCTGTCTTCGAGGGCTTTTTGCAGTGCGGCGCGCGCGGGTTCCGCTTCCTTGTCATAGGAGCCGAGAGACCTGGCCGACTCCGCGCGCACGCGTTCGTCCATGTCGCTCAAGCCCTGGATGAGAAGCGCCGTCCCCTCGGGTCGCTTCCAGCTCGAAAGCGATTCGACCGCCTTGAGCCGCTTCTCCGCATCCTTGCTCTTGATGTCCTTCGCCGCGCGTTCCGTGACTTCGCGGCCCATCTTGTCGAGCCGGCTGTCTTGTGGCTCGGCCAGTGCGAGCGCTTGCGCTGGAGTGGAAACCAGCAGGGCGAGAAGCGCGAGCGCAGCCGTACGCGGATCAGGAGCCTTCACATCACACCTCCAAGGTGGAAAGGATATCGGAACGGCGGGCCGACAAGCTCATATGATGCGCTTCCGGTCCGCACCCTGGAACCCAAAAGAGGTCCGATATGCCAGTCTCCCGACGACATGCCCTTGGTCTTGCCGGCGCCGCCGCCGCGCTGCATCTGATCCCGGGAGGAGCAGGCACTTCGATGCTCGGACCTTTGGCCGCTCAGGACGCGGCTCCAAATTCGTTCGCGGGCATCGCCAGCGTGATGGACTTCGAACCGCGGGCGCGCGAGCGGATCTCCCACATCGCGTACGAGTTCATCAGCGGCGGAGCCGGGGACGAACTCTCACTCAAGTGGAACCGCGAGGCGTACGATCGGATTCGTCTTCGCCCGCGCGTTCTGGTTGATGTTTCGAAGCTCGATACCAGAGTCCGGCTCTTCGGCCAGGAACTCGCCCATCCGATCCTGCTCGCCCCCACCGCGTACCACAAGCTGGTTCATCCGGAAGGCGAAGTCGAGACTGCACGGGGCGCCGGCACGACGGCAACCACCATGGTCGTCAGCTCGTTCGCGACCACCGCAGTCGAAGACATCGCGCGCGCGGCCACGCAGCCGCTCTGGTTTCAGCTCTACGTTCAGCCCGATCGGGGTTTCACGAAGTCGCTGGTGCAACGCGCAGAGGCCGCCGGGTGCGAGGCCATCTGCGTGACCGTCGATACGCCGCTCGCCGGAGCGCGCAATCGTGAAGAGCGGGCCGCCTTCCGTCTGCCCCCAGGGATGAACATCCCCCACCTCAAAGGCCTGCCCACCGCAGGCGCGCGCAGCGCTCCGCGGGAAGGCGAGATCTTCAATGCGATCCTCGACCCGACCCTGACCTGGAAAGACATCGAATGGCTGAAGTCATTCGCGAAGGTCCCGTTGCTGCTGAAGGGCGTGCTCGATCCCGATGACGCGGATCAGGCCGCACGGCTTGGAGTGTCGGGGATCATCGTGTCGAACCACGGAGCGCGCAACCTCGACACCGTCCCGGCCACCATCGACGCGCTTCCGGCCGTGGTCGAGCAGATTGCCGGACGTATGCCCGTGCTGGTGGACGGCGGCATCCGCCGGGGAACGGATGTTCTGAAGGCGATCGCCATGGGAGCGAGCGCCGTGCTGATCGGTCGTCCCTATCTTTTCGCGCTCGGCGTCGCGGGCGCCGCGGGCGTGTCGCGCTCGGTGACGATTCTGCGTCGGGAACTTCAGATCGCGATGGCCCTGACCGGCCGGCGGTCCATCGCGGAGATCGACAACAGCGTGCTTTGGGGAGCGTGAACCCCCGCGTTCGGCCCCGCCACCGTCATCGCGAGCGGCCCGGCGTTCTAGCGGGGAGCGAAGCGATCCTCGGTGTCACCACGCGATCCTTCGAGCCGAGGATTGCTTCGGGCGGCGTCCTCCGATGCTCCCTCGCTATGACGGAGGGGGAATGTCCCGCGTTCGGCCCCGCCACCGTTATCGCGAGCGGCCCGGCGTTCTTGCGGGGAGCGAAGCGATCCTCGGTCTTCCTCAGCGCGATCCTTCGAGCCGAGGATTGCTTCGGGCGGCGTCTTCCGATGCGCCCTCGCAATGACGCGCGCGGGCGGGACTTCGGCGCGCGTCAGTTATGGACGCCCGGGGCTTCGTGGCCTGTTCTTGCTACGTACTCGACGTAGGTTCCCGGGTACATGTGCGGCTCGGTTTCGGTACCGGACTCGCCGCCCAGTTCGATGACCCGGTTCGACAGACCGCGGAGGAAGGCGCGGTCGTGCGAGACGAAGATCATCGTGCCCTCGAAGTCTTTGAGGGCGCCCACCAGCATTTCCTTGGTGGCGAGGTCGAGGTGGTTCGTGGGCTCGTCGAGGACCAGGAAGTTCGGCGGGTTGTGAAGCATGCGCGCCATGACCATGCGGGACTTCTCGCCGCCGGACAGCGACTTGATCTTCTTCTCGACATCCTCGCCCGAGAACTGAAACGCGCCGAGCGTCCCCCGCAGGTTGCCGATGCTGTCGTGGGGAAAGTCAGAGACCATCTGCTCCCACACCGTGAGATCTTGGCTCAGGATGTCGAGGGCCTGCTGGGCGAAGTAGCCCACGCGGAGGCTGGCGCCGAGCTTGACC
>JANNJB010000189.1:0-8026 GCA_031405615.1 Vicinamibacteria bacterium
TCTGCGGGGCGGCGTCCGCCTTCAGGCGGATGGGGAGCGCCGGGTCGACGAGCTGGCCGGGCTTGTCGATGCGCGCCTCCCCCGCCACCACCGCGCCGGTGATGAGCCGCAGGACGCGAGGGTCTCTTACCCGGCGGCGCACCAGCTGCATCAAGAGTTTCTGGTCAATCGTGTCGAAGTAGGTCTTCAGATCCAGGTCGATCACGTCCTCTTTCCCCCGGTTCACCTCGCGACGAATGATCTCAATCGCATCATGCGCGCTCCGCTTGGGCCGGAAACCGAACGAGTTCGGACGAAAGCTCGCCTCGAACAACGGTTCAATCACCAACTTCACCGCCGCTTGCACCACACGATCTTTGACCCGCGGGATTCCCAGAGGTCGTTGCTTCCCATCCCCTTTCGGAATGAAAACGCGTCGCACCGGCATAGGCCGATACTTCTCTTGCAGAAGTTCCTCGCGGATCTCCTGAAGAAAACGTTCCACTCCAAAGGCCTCGATGGACTCGATGGTTTCTCCGTCAACGCCAGCCGCACCTCGGTTTCGACGAACCAACTCATACGCCCTTCGCACCACCATGTCAGAGCAAACCTGGGGATACAAAACCCCAAACGTCCGCTGCGGTTGCGCCTTGGCCGCTCGAAACAGCTTCCTCTGGAGGTCTTTGACCTTTAACTCCGCGTGCATTGAGCCAAACGTTGCAGTCACGCGGCCCTTCCCTCTTCGAAAGCACAACTCAAGCAGAGGCCCTTTGCTCCAGCGGCATTGCCCGCCTTCTTCGCTACTATGGCCTCCTCCGACTTCTCGAAAGACATCAGGTCGCGGATTTCGGCGGATCGCGCCTTATGCCGTCCCTTACGATGGCCGAGCGAGCCACCGATCTCCCGAGATCTCGATCGTTCCCTCACTTCACCTTCTCTGCGTGCTGTCGCTGTCAACGCCGAGGATGGCAAAGGCGGTTCTACTCGATACCCGCCCCCGCTGCGGCCTTCGCCCACGAGAAGAGGGCTCGGCCATCCCAATGCCCGGGCTGCCCAGTGCTTGGCCCGGCCGTGTTTACGACGCCACATCGCGTTCCCTTTCTGGTACGGCCCGCAGATTCGCCTCATCCCCGCTGGGGCGTGGATGATTTGTCGGATCGCTTCAAGAACGCAGGTCGCCCCACGCCTTGGATCCCAGGCTACCGAGCTTCGAGTTATTGCTCGGGGAAGAACTTTGCACCTCCCTGATGAAATGAGTCTCGACCCGCACTTCTCGGACACGCACGCCTCGCCCTCGTGTTGTCTGTTTGTTTCGCGGTCGGTCGACGGAGCCGCCGCCGTGGCCGCCGCATCACCCTGAAGAAAGCCTACGCCGATGGGACGGTCGCGGTCGACATGGATCCACTCTCGCTCCTGCGCCGGCTCGCAACCAGCGTGCCTCCACCACGATTCCACACGATCCACTACGCGGGGGGGCTCGCCGCGGCGAGTCCGTGGCGCTCCCGCGTCAGCGCGCAGCCTCCCCTTGGGGGACGCCGCCTTTGCCCCCGACCGGGGAGAATGTCGAGCCCGAGAAGAGGGTGCGCAAGAGCGGATATCGCTACTGGAAAGCCGCGTGCTCCGCCTTCAGACGCTGGGTGACGAGGGCGACGGCGGAGACCACGGCAGCAAAGGCGACGAGGCAGCCTAAGAGGCGGAAGCGAAAACGCGGGTTGCGCCGCACGAGGGCGAAGCTTGCGACCCGCGATGTCTTGGCGCCTCAGACGTCCCTCGGAGGCAACGCCCGTACGCGATCTACGACCGGGCCGAAGTGCCCCCCGGTGCGCCAAGACCGCCCGCGGTCGTGGGAATTGACTGGCAAACCCCGCTTGTTTCACCCTACGCTCACACCCCGGTTTGACCCGTTCCGATTCCATCGGTAACCTTCCCCCATCCCATCAGGGCGATGCCCGATCGCCATGCCGTTCCCGTTTCGGGCCGCGCAAGAGTTTTTCCAAGGGCTGGAGTCCATTATGCAACCGAGCGTTCCTTCGCACATTCTGCGGAGTCTTCGCCCACTGGCGTTGGCTCTCGTTGCGACCATCGTCGTTGCCGGGTTGCCCGGCGAGGCCCGGGCGTTCTCGCCCTCGCCCTTCCAGTCCCCGACGCCCACCCCGACGCCGGTCGTGACGAATCTCAGCGCAGCCGCGACCTCGCCCACCACGGCCGACGTCACCGCCGAGGTGACCTCCAACGGAGGGGCGCCGCCCATCTGGTCCCGCGGTTTCGTGTATTCCCAGACCCTTGTCGATCCGACGCCGGAGCTTTTCGAAGGCAACAACGAGATCTCTGTCCCGGGCGCCAGCAACGGGGTCATGCTCGGGGTCATGAGGCGCACGCTTGAATTCCTCACTCCGGGCACCAGCTACTCGGTTCAAGGCTTCGCCCAGAACAATGGCGGGGTTGCCTACACCGGCGTCGGGACCTTCACCCCTCCCTGCCCAATCATCACCTTGAGTCCGCTGCCGAATTACTGGGTAGGAGCGTTCTATTCGCACGCGGCCGATGCCCAGTCCGGGTCCGGAGCGGGCTTCACGTATAGCGTCAACCCGCTCTCGCTTCCTCCGGGTCTTGCGCTCGATCCAGGCACCGGCGTGTTGAGCGGAATCCCATTGGTGGGAGGGATCTTCTCCTTCACCATCAATGCCGTGGACAATGTCTGGCTGTCCTGTGGCGGCTCCAGAACCTACACCATGGTGATCGATGAGTATGAGGTGAGCCCGCGGAAGCTCGCGTTCGCATCCGAGGTCGTGGGGGTTCCGAGTCCTGGGAAGACGGTCACGATCTCCAGGTTAGGCGGGGGCCTCGTCGGCCTTACCGCCTTCAACTTCAGCACACCGCAGTTCTCCATCTCGTCCACCACCTGCGGGCCCCTCCCCTTCCCGCTCAACGACAACGAATCCTGCGAGGTGATCGTCGCCTATCAGCCCGACGCGGCCACCGTCCACACGGGGACGCTCACGATCGCGCACGCTGGCCTGGGCCCCCCGATCGTGGTTTCGCTCCGGGGCACGGGCACCGCGGTCGCGGAGCCTCAGGTCTACGTATCGAACAACACCAGCAACACGGTCTCGGTCATCGACCCGGTGACGAACGTCGTAAGGACGGTGGTGACGGTGGGGACGGATCCCGCCCGCCTCGCCGGCGTCGCCCTTCCCACGGGAGGCAAGGTTTACGTGCCGAACGAGTCGGACTCCACCGTGAGCGTGATCTCCGCCGCCACGAACATCCCCATTGCGACGATCAGCGGCGCCCCGGGTGTACTGTCAAGGCCCGCGGCGGTGGCGTTCACGCCCACGGGCGATGAAGCCTGGGTGGTGAACTTCAACTGGCCCTATCCGATCAACATCATCGACACCGCGGACGACTCAATCCTCACCTCCATTCCGGAGTCCGCCAGTTTCGGCTGCGTCGCCGGCCCTCGGGGCATCGCGGCAAATCCGGTGAACACCGAGATGTACGTCTTCAGCGTGTACAGCCAGAAAGTCTGTGTCTTCGATCGGCTGACCAGGGCTTTCCTGCGCGAGATCTATATCGGGGGCAGCATCAGCCATGGCGTCGTCCTTCCCGACGGCAGCGCGCTCTACGTCAACAACGGCGACCCTTCCCTGTCGGCGGCGCGGATCGCGCTTCCTTCGGGAGCCGTCACCTACATCGCCGGCGCCGAGGGCACCGACATGGGGATGACCGCGGATGGAAGCAAGATCTACATCGGAAGACCGTACGACACCTTCGGCGTCATCAACACCACGACCAATACGTTCGCGCCCATCGCGCTCAACGGGTTCAGCTACTCCGGCGGCGCGGTGGTCGATGATGCGCGGGGTATCGTCTACGTGACCGATACCAACAGAAACTGGGTATACGCGGTCGACCTCGCTTCCGACACCGAGATTTCGAGCCCGGACCTTCCGATCGTGGATCCGAATTTCTGCAGCCCCCGGGCGATCGCCATGCTCAGGCCGGTGGCCACGGCTCCCGTGGGTGTGATTCCGACCGTCGATTCCCTCGCCCTCATCGGAACCCCGACCGATTTCTCCGCTACGGCCTCCGCCAACGTGACGCTTGCCGTCGGCAACCCACCGGTCTTCGAGCGCGGATTCTGGTACTCCGAGACACTCACCGAACCGGATCCGATGGCGGGCAGGCCTGGTGTCTTCACCAAGGTCGTTTCCGGGACCACCGGGTCGATGAACGCGTCCCTGACGGGCCTGAATCCGGGCGTTGACTACACCTACCGGGCGTACGCCAAGAATCTTCTCGGCACGGGGATGACCGCCACGAGCACATTTGCGACCACCGCCGTATGTTCTCCGCTCACCGTCACTGCGCCCCTCAATGTCAACGGGCTGCTGCTCTCGGCCTACAGCGCCACCCTGACCGCGACCGGCCCGGGGCCCCACTCGTACGCGGTTACTGTTGGAGTCTTGCCCCCTGGTCTCGCGCTTGTCGGCGCCACGATCTCCGGGACTCCGACGGTGACGGGGGAGTTCCCTGTTGACATCATGGCGACGTCCGCGACCGGATGCACCGGAGTGGTTTCCCTTACCCTGTTCATCGGCACGTCGGTGACCGCGGGAGATGTGTTGATCAGCGAGTTCCGGACCCGCGGGGTGGACGGCACTCTGGACGAGTATGTGGAGATCGCGAACCAGACCTCCGCGGACATCGTGGTGGCGGCCCTGGATGGCTCGGGGGGCTGGTCCATCGGTATCGCACCGGCGGTGAGGGCGGCATTGATTCCCGACGGGACCGTCATCGCGAAGGGCGGTCACTGGCTCGCCGCGACGGGGTCCTTCAGTCTCTACACCTATGGTTCGCCCGACTCGGTGTATTCGGGAGACCGGAACCTGGAAGTGGACCTCCCCGACGACCGTGGCCTCGCCCTGTTCAGCACCGCGTCCCCGACGCAGTACGCGCTGGCTCGCCGGCTCGATGCGGTTGGAACCGTGATCGAAGCTGACCCCCTCTTCTACGAAGGGACGCCCGACCCCCTCCCGGCGAACGACACCCGTCTGGTCGAGGTTGTCGAGGCCGGGTCCGCGAATCCCCCGGCCCAGACGGCCTGGGTGAGACGGACGTCCAGTTCCGGCGCCCTCCTCGATACCGGCAACAACGCGTGGGACTTCACCTTCGTGGCCGCGGATGCGGGTACCACTTATGGCCCGGGGGCCAACGTCGCTGCCGTGCTCGGCTCTCCCAATCCCGAGGACACGTACACGGTTCATGACGTCCTCCAGTCCGAATTGCCGGCTTCATTGATCGATCCGAGCCAGGGGCAGGACCGGCCTCCGAATCGCGCACTGACGGGCTGCTGCCCCTCAGCTCTCGAGTATCGACGCCGTTTCACGAACAACACCGGCAAGGAGATCACCACCATGGCGTTCAAGGTGATCCACCTGACCACCGAGAACTCCGTCACCTCGCTCTCCCGTCAGCAGGCTCGACTCGCGGTGACCTCGGCCCCTCCGCGCACCCTGGAGGTTCCGACCGGAAGCAACATTTTCATCGACGTCGGGGCGTCTCAGCTCGACAACCCGGGCATGTACCAGTTCGGTTGCTGCGAGCCGATGGGTGGGTTGAACTCGAGGGTGATCGTGCCCTTGGGCGGCCTCCCGCCCAAGGGGAGGCCCGATGCGCTCAAGCCCTCGCCCATGATGCCGCAGGGTGAATCGATCGCGGTGAACATCCGGGCCCGCATCGTGGGTCGCGGCTACTACATCTTCGTCATCATGCCGCAGGTCAGCTTCGAACC
The DNA here is from genome assembly GCA_031405615.1 of Vicinamibacteria bacterium. Taxonomy (GTDB): domain Bacteria; phylum Acidobacteriota; class Vicinamibacteria; order Fen-336; family JAGNNV01; genus JAGNNV01. Next base: position 5,774 of record JANNJB010000189.1, read on the forward strand.
GCTCTGGTGCAGCGAATGCGAATCGCCGACCGGCACGACCCGAAAGCCGCGGCGGGAAAGGGGAGGGACGCGTCCGCCCGAAGGCACGCGCGCGGTCCCGATCGATCCCCGGGGGCCCACGGAAGTCCGCCCGGAAAGATGAGCCCCGGCGTGATCGGGGACGACGCCTGCTTCGAGGTGTCGACCGACGCGAGAAAGATGAACATCATCTTTGAAGGGGGCCCGTTCAGGGTGCGAATGTTCGGAGCGTACGCCCGGCCGCGGCGGTCTGGCAATTCGCGGAAAGAGCGAGACCGAAGAGATGCGGGCCTATGGCTGCTCTTGCCCCCCGGTCTGCGAGGCCCGAGTCACGGCTGGCGCCTGCGCGAGAGTCTTCAGGAGTTCGGTGACGCCCGCGACCTGTTGCTTCAGTGAGACAATCTCCGCGGTCTGACGCTCCAGATCCGCGATACGCGCCGTCTGCTGTTTCAATGACGCGATCTCGACCGCCTGGGCGTTGATCGTCTGCTGGTCTTTCTGCATCTGCGCGTCCAGACCCTTCAGCCCGATCATGAGAATCGCCGTGATGTCGCCGGAGTTGATGGTCGTCTCCGTTCCAATCGCGCCCACCTCATCGCGCCCGAAGGCGGCGAAGAAGTCCTGCGCCATCGGACCGTAGTGACGGAACTCACTGGGATCGTGGCCGACGTAGTTCCAGCTGGTCACGTTCATTCCGCGCAGCTTCTCCAGGACCTCCTGAGCGTTCACTCCGCGGAAGTTCTCCTTCTTGGTCCGGTCGGAGGTGAAGGTATAGGCCACCTGCCCTTCGATGACCGTAACCGCCGAATTGCCAAGGCGAATCTTGTCGCTGGCGTTGACGATGGCTCCGGCGCCGATCGCCGTGGCGTTGGTTAGGGCGCCTGACCCGACATCCGCCCCAGCACCTATAGCAGTGTTGCTGTTCCCGCTCGTGTTGCTCACAAGCGCATTCGCGCCGCTGGCGGTGTTTAGTTGGCCGGTCGTGTTGTCCTGGAGCGCGCTCACGCCAACCGCAGTATTGGCGCTTCCCGTCGTATTGGCGGAGAGCGCCAACTGACCCGACGCGGTGTTGCTATTCCCGCCCGTGTTGCTGCTCAGTGCCCCCATCCCGTCGGCCGTGTTGCCAACGCCCGAGATGTTGCTGGTCAGCGCCGTGACACCGGTCGCCGTGTTGCCACTGCCCATCGTATTCGCGAAGAGCGCGTTCCGCCCGGTGGCGGTGTTGTTGCTGCCGGTCGTGTTGTTCTGGAGCGCACCTGCGCCGAGGGCGGTGTTGAAACCGCCGGTTGTGTTGAAAAACAGCGCGTTCCTCCCGGTGGCCGTGTTGGTGATGCCAGTTGTGTTCCTATTGAGCGAACCCTCACCGACGGCCGTGTTGCTGGCGCCGGACGTTGTGGCGGTGAGCGCCCCCCTGCCCAGGGCCGTATTGTTGTTGCCGCTCAACAGGAAGTTCCCGGCGAACTCCCCAACGAAGGTGTTGCCACCTGGCCCCGAGTCATGAATGAATCGGTTTGCGCCCTTCATGATGTTGCCCGTGGTCGCTGTAGAGGCTCCCAGGGCGAGGTTGCCGGTGAGCGTCTTGTCCCCGCCCACGATTTGCGCCGTGGTCAGGTCCACGAAGTTCTGGGTGGCCGATCCGGTGCCGCCGTTCGCGATCGGGACAATCCCCGTGACGCTCGCGGCGCTGCCGGTGATGCTGCCCACGATCGGAGATGAGAACGTCTTGCTCCCGCCCACGGTTTGCGCGGTGGTCAGGTCCACGAAGTTCCCGGTGGCCGATTCGATGGCCGCGCCGAAGTAGCCGACCACGTCGCCGAGGATGTCGGTCGAGGAAGTGTCCGCCTGCAGGCGCAAGTCGCCGAGCGTGCACGACGTCGCCGCCGGGTTGCACAGCGGCACCGCCACCCCGTTCGCGAGCGCGGGCAGACCCGTCACCGCGCCGTAGTTCATGATCGCCGCGAGCGGCGCCGCGGGCTGCGGGTTAGCCACCGCCCAGGCTCGGATGTTCCCAGGACCCGCCGGCAACACCGTCACGAAGTTGACGATCGCCGACGTCGCTCCGACCGGAACGCCGCAACCGCCGGCAAGGCCTCCCTGCGCCGGAAAGTTCAACGTGCCCACCACGAGCACGTTCCGCTGGGTGTTGGCCGCGATCGGACCGGGCCCGCCCGCTGAGACACGGCTGTCGAACACGCGGCATGGCGTCACCGGCGTGTACACCAGGTCGCTGGTCAC
>JANNJB010000190.1:0-10642 GCA_031405615.1 Vicinamibacteria bacterium
ACATGTTCGTCACCGGTCCCGACGTGATCAAGACGGTGACCCACGAGGAGGTCACGAAGGAAGACCTCGGCGGAGCCATGACCCACAATGCCCGCTCCGGCGTCGCACACTTCGCCGCCGATGACGATCGCGCGTGCCTGCTCCTCATTCGCGACCTCATGTCGTACCTGCCCTCGAACAACCTCGAAGAGGCGCCGCTCCACGCCACGTCGGACCCGAGCGACCGCGAGGATCCGCTTCTCGACACCCTGATCCCCGAAGATCCGAGCAAGCCGTACGACATGAAGAAGCTCATCGCCGCGGTGGTGGACGATGGTCGCTTCCTCGAGGTCCACGAGCACTACGCCGGCAACATCGTCGTCGGCTTCGCGCGTTTCGCGGGGAAGAGTGTCGGTATCGTGGCGAACCAGCCCGCGGTTCTCGCCGGCTGCCTGGACATCGACGCCTCGGTGAAGGCCGCTCGCTTCGTCCGCTTCTGCGACGCCTTCAACATCCCCCTCGTCACGTTCGAGGATGTGCCCGGCTTCCTCCCCGGCACCTCCCAGGAATACGGCGGAATCATCCGGCACGGCGCCAAACTCCTTTACGCCTACGCCGAGGCCACGGTTCCGAAGATCACGGTGATCACGCGCAAGGCCTACGGCGGCGCCTACTGCGTGATGTCGTCGAAGCACATCCGCACGGACCTGAATCTCGCGTATCCCATGGCCGAGATCGCGGTGATGGGCCCTGAGGGTGCGGTGAACGTGCTCTATCGTCGCGAACTCGCGGCCGCCGAGGACGCGGTAATGATGCGTCTCGCCAAGGTCCAGGAGTTCAAGGACAAGTTCGCGAACCCCTACGTTGCCGCCGACCGGGGTTTCATCGACGATGTCATCGAACCCCGGCAAACGCGTCGCCGGATCATCGCGGGTCTCGAGATGACGAAAAACAAGCGCGACAAAAATCCCCCCAAAAAACACGGAAACATACCCTTGTAAAACTGGGGGGCCGCAGGATCCTTCTCGTCACCATGCTCTGCCCCCCAGACCCCCGTCGCTCCGGCCGAAGTAAATTCGGCCTGCGCTTGAGCGCGCTGCCGCCGTCGGCAACTCTCAGGCTCGTCACGTGCGGGTAGACCTTCTTTGCACTGTCCGGGGTTGTGGGGAACCGCTGCGCGGCGAAGGTGCTCGATGGATCTGCTCGCGGGATCACTCGTTCGATCAACATCGCTCGGGCTTCTTGAATCTCCTGCAGCCGCAGGACCGGCGGTCGAAACATCCGGGCGACTCTCGCGAGGCCGCCCAGGCTCGACGACGGCTCGCCGACATCGGCCACGCCGACGCCGTGCACGGGGCGTTCAAGCACGCGATCGGGTCCCGGTCGCAGGAACGACCAACGTCGCTTCTCGACGTTGGCTGCGGCGAAGGCGCATTCGTTCGATACATCGGCCCCATCCCCGGGCTCGAGCGCCATGGTGTGGACATATCAGCGCCGTCGATTGAGCTTGCCGCGAAAGCTTCCCCCGACGTGCTCTTCATCGTCGCCAACGCGGATCGTTTTCTTCCCTACGCCGACGCGTCGTTCGACTTCGTGACGTCGATCGATGCCCGAGTGAACGCGAGCGAATTCGACCGCGTCCTCACGAAGACCGGCCTCGTTCTCGTGGCCGTGCCGGCGCCCGACGATCTGGCCGAACTGCGCGAGCACGTCCTCGGCGGCACGGTGGAAAAGTCCCGGGCGCCCAGGATCGAGGATGAGCTTGGGAAGTCCTTCACCCTTGTCGACCGCACGACGATCCGCGATCGGCGGACCTTTGAGCCCGACGCCCTGCGTGATCTCCTCACCGCCACCTACCGCGGCTTTCGTCAGAGTGAACAAGCCGCCGTCGCAACGCTCAGCGCGATGAACGTAACGCTCTCGCACGAAGTCCTCGCCTTCAGACGCCCCCCTCCGTCATTGCGAGCGGGAGGGAAACGAGAAGGGGTCGACGAAGCAATCCTCGGCAAGAAGGTATCGGGGTTGTGAGACCGAGGATCGCTTCGCTCCAGGCAAGAACGCCGGGGTCGCTGCTGAGAAACCCGTGTGTTTAGGGCTCATTTCAGCGGGTTGTGCGAGAACGAGGTCGGGGCCGGGAGACGGAGCGAGGCCGGACCGTTCCAAGGCCGCGGAGGGGCGCGGGCCGTGCGAGCGAAGGCCAAGGCACCGTTCCCTGAGCGCAGTGGACCGCGAGGCTCCTCCGAGGTCTTGGCGGGGCGGCAGCTCCGCTCCATTCATAAGAGACGCCATGCGGTCCACGGAGACGAAGGGAACGCCAGGGTGCCTTGGCCGCAGCGTCACCACGACGCGCGGGAGGCGCGCAACACCCTCTGCGGCCACGCGGGCCACCACTACCAAGCCCGCGGAGATTGCTTCGCCAGCCGCCAACCGACGGCCGGCTCGCAATGACGGATTGGGGTTTCTCTCCTCAGTCACGGACGAAGCCCGTGGACCGACTCGCGATGACGGTGGCGGTGACCCGTCAGCGCAGAGCCGCCTCGAGCGCCGTCGCGGCGTCGGTCCTGCTGTCGCGGTACTTCACGATCACCGCGGTCGCCAGATGAAGACCGCGCGCCTCGGCGAAGCCGCCCTTCGCGGGGCGTGACCCTGGCACGACCACCGCATCCTCCGGCACCTCGCGCACCCACTCGCGTTCGCGAACCAGGTCGTGGATCACCGTCGATGCGGTGAGCACCACCCCGCTTGCCAGAACCGCGCGACGCCGGACACGCACACCTTCGAAAACGCCCACCAGACCGCCCACGAAAGCGTCGTCTTCGATGATCACCGGCCGGGCCCCCGCGGGCTCGAGTACGCCGCCGATCTGCGCGGCCGCGGAGAGATGCACTCTCTTGCCGATCTGCGCGCATGAACCGACGAGAGCATGCGAATCCACCATCGTGCCCTCGTCGACGTAGGCGCCCATGTTGATGAAGGCGGGCGGCATCACGGTCACGCCAGGGGCAAGGAACGATCCACGGCGCACACTCGAGCCGCCGGGCACCATTCGCACGGACGCTTCCAGCGAAAGAACGCGGGGCGGGAACGCGGTCTTGTCGATGAAGGGAAACCCGGGCCCGGGCCATTCCACCATCTTCGTCGCCCGAAAGCCCGCGAGGATCCCCTGCTTGACCCACGCGTTCACCTTCCAGCCGCCTTCGCCATCCGGCTCGGCGGAACGGATCTCGCCGGCCTCGAGTCCGTGGAGCAAAGCTTCGTGAGCCTCGGCCCAACCAGGGTCCGCGGCGGCCTCCGCGGGTGGCCGCTCGTAAAAGGCGCGCAGCGTGTCGAGTTTCATCCCTCTTAGACCTTGATTCCCACGTGAGCCAGGGCTTCCTTCAAACGGGCGCGGGTCGCGTCGGCGGCGGGAACGAGCGGCAGTCGAACGAAATCTCCACAAAGACCCATCATCTGCAGCCCGGCCTTGAGCGGGATGGGATTGCTCTCGACGAAGAGAGCGTCGATCAGGGGCAGCAGACGATTGTTGAGCTTCACGGCTTCATCCCGACGACCCGCTCGCGCCGCGTCGACGAGCTGTTTCGTCTCCTTCGGAATCATGTTCCCGAGAACCGAAACCAGGCCATCCGCCCCCACCGCGATTGAAGCCAGCGCCAGATTGTCGTCGCCGGAAAGCAGCGTCTTCCCCGCAGGCAGCGTGCGCGCGACCTCGCTGATCTGGGCCACGTTGCCGCTCGATTCTTTGACCGCGACCACCTGATCGTTCTCCCACAACAACTGCAAGGCCGCGGGCGTGAGATTCAACCCGGTGCGGCCGGGGACGTTGTAGACGATGAAGGGGAAGCCCGGGGCGGCATCGGCGGCCGCGCGAAAATGCGCGACGAGACCCTGCGGGGTTGGCTTGTTGTAGAACGGCGTCACGATAAGCGCGCCGTGCGCCCCCAGTTCCTGGGCGCGTTTTGTCCAGGCCACGGTCTGTCGCGTTGAGTTGTGACCGGTGCCGGCCACGACCTTCTTCCCGCGCGCCTCCTCGAGGGTCGCGGTGATCAGGGGATCTCGCTCGCTCTCCATGATCGTGGCGGCTTCGCCGGTCGAGCCAAGCACCACCAGAACGTCGGCCCCGCCTTCGGCCACGTGCTTGACGAGCGCTCGGAACGCCTTGAAATCAACCTCGCCTGAAGGCGTGAAGGGTGTCGCGAGGGCGACGGAGAGTCCTTTGAAGTCGGCGAGTTTCTGGCTGGTCACGGTTTGACCTCCTTGAAAAGTGGATCGAGTGTTTCTTCGGAGAACTGGTCTATCGTGAATACCCCTTTGCGGCCGTGAATCCATTCGGCGACGCGCAATGCGCCATCCGCGTAGGCCATGGGGGAGCGGGAGGCGTGATGGAGTTCGAGCGTCTCGGCGGGAGCGTCGATGCCCACGGTGTGGCTGGAGTAGGTGTGGCCAGCCCGGATGGACGAGACACTCAGCTGATGCTCCTTGAGATCGCCTGGACCTTGAAGCGTCCACTCGGTCTTGCGCGGGCAGCCCTTCATGATGACTCTTGCGAGGAGCTTCGCGGTGCCCGAGGGCGCATCTTTCTTGCGCGCATGGTGGTGCTCGACGATGTAGGGGTCACGCCCGGCATCCAGAGCCGCGAAGCGCGCCATCACCAGGGAGAGACGCGTATAGAGCGCGATGGAGAGAGAGAAGTTGGGCGCCACCACCACGCCGATGTGATCGCCCACGCGTTCCTTGAGGTCCGGGATCGACCAGCCGGTGGCGCCGATGACGAGGTCGGTCGATGTCTCGAGGGCCCACTTCACGTGCGCCTCCGCGGCGTCCCCGATGGAAGCGTCGATGGCCACGTCCACACGGCTGGGCGGCTCCTGATTCCGACCGACCTGCCACGTGATCTTCTCGCCGCCCAGGGTCGCAATCGCGGTGGCAAGACGGCCCCGCCCGAACATGCCGATCTTCATCTGCTCTCTCCGTTCCCCGCGAACAGCGCCTTGTGCAGCAGACGGACGGCGGCGACTTCGTCTTTTCGTTCGACCACGAGACTGAGATTGATCTCGTTGCTGCCCATCGAGATCATCTCGACGTTGATGGAGGCGATCGCGCCAAAGACCCGCGCGGCGAGACCGGGCGTGTGCTTGAGCCGCTCCCCGACCAGGGCCACCAGGGCGCGATCCGAGGCGACGCTCACGTGCGCGAAGGCCCCGAGTTCCTTCTTGATCGCCGCGATCGGCGCGTTCGCCTCCACGGTGAGCGAGACGCTCACCTCGGCAGTGGCGACGACGTCCACCGAAACTCCCAGCCGGCCGAACACGTCGAAGATCCTCGCCAGGAAACCGCTCTGCGCGAGCATGCGCGTGCTTTCGATCGTGATGACCTGGATCGGACTTCGGCTCGCAATCGCGGTGGCGGGCCGCTTCGAACCGGCACCTCCCCTGGCGGTGATCGTCGAGAACTTGCCCTCGGGCCGCATGGTGTGACGCACGGTCACGGGAATGTCCGCGTCCACCGCGGGCTGGATGGTCGCGGGGTGGAGAACCTTCGCGCCGAACGCCGCAAGCTCCGCGCCTTCGCGGAAGCTGAGCTCAAGAACGGGCACGGCCTCCGGCACCATCCTCGGATCCGCGGTGAGTATTCCTTCGACGTCGGTCCAGATCTGAACCTCTTCCGCGTGCATCGCGGCGCCGAGAAGCGAAGCCGAGTAGTCGCTGCCCCCGCGGCCGAGCGTGGTCGTGATCCCGTCCTTCGTCGCGCCGATATAGCCCTGGGTGACCACGATTCGCCCCGGGCCCATCAGCGGCAGAAGTTCGGTCTGCGCGAGTGTCGCGATCTCGCTGGTCTGAGGTTCCGCGCCGCCGAAGCACGCGTCGGTCCGCATCACGCGGCGGACATCGAGCCACGCCGCGGGAACGCCACGGGAGTGGAGGTAGGCGGCCACGATCTGCGAACTCAGAAGTTCTCCGAATGAGACGATGGCGTCGCGGCTGCGCGTCGAGAGTTCTCGAAGCAGAGCCACACCGCGCAGGAGCATGTCGATCTGGGTGGAGAGAGCCTCGATGAACTGCTGAAGGTCGACGGGCGGTTCGCCTTCCCAGAGTTCGGCGCAGGCTTTCTTATGTTTCGCCACGATCTCCCGCAGGGCTTTGAGAGCCGCCTCGGTTTCGCCGCGCTCCGCCGCCTGCGCGGCCTCGAAAAGGGCGTCCGTGGTCCTGCCCATCGCGGAGAGAACAACCACCGGAGACCGGGACGCCGCCTCTTTCACGATCTCCGCCACCCGACGCACGCACGCGGCGTCCGCCACCGAGCTGCCGCCGAACTTCAAGACGAGACTCACCCGAGATACCCCAGAGCGTGCGCCAGTTCGGCGTTCAAAACCGACGCGCCCGCAGCACCTCGCTCCGTGTTGTGGCCGAGCAGCGCGAACTTGATGCCGAGCAGCGGGCATCGCCTCACGCGTCCGACATGGACGCTCATGCCGCCATCCTTCTCGACATCGAGCCGAACCTGGGGGCGGCCTTCCGCCGCGTGCACGCGGATCGGGACCTCCGGGGCTGAATGCAGGGGCGAAACCCGCGGATCTCCTCGCCACGTCCGAAAGACCTCGGTCACGTCTTCGGGCGAAGGATTTCCGGCAAGGGCCACGCTCACCGCTTCCGTGTGGCCTTCAAGGACGGGGACGCGATAACACATCGCGGAGATGTCGAACGTCGCGGCTTCGATTGCGCCCTTCACGAACCGTCCCAGCATCTTCGGCGTCTCTTCCTCGACCTTTTCTTCTTCGTTCCTGATGAAGGGAATCACATTGCCGAGGATGTCGAGACTCGGGACGCCGGGGTAGCCGGCACCACTGATCGACTGCATCGAGGTCATGAAGACGCGCTCGATGCCGAAGGCCTGCTGGAGAGGGGCGAGGCCCATGACGAGAACGGTCGCGGTGCAGTTTGGATTGCACACGATGGCGCCCTTGAAGCCACGCGCCCTCTGCTGCGTTTCGATCAGGCCGATGTGATCGGCGTTGGCTTCCGGCACGAGCAAGGGAACGTCTTCAGCCATCCGGAAGGCCGATGCGTTCGAGAAGACGAACGACCCCGCGGCCGCGAACAGAGGCTCGATTTCAGAAGCCGGACCCGAATCGAGCGCGCTGAAGACCACGGGCGAGAGGGCGTCTCCGGGAAGCGCGGTTTTCAGAGTCTGCTTCGGCAGACCGCCGAAAGGCTCGCCATCGAGACGCCAGGCGCAGGCCTCCTCGTACGACTTGCCGGTGCTCCGGTCGGAGGCCGCGAGATGCTGAATCTCGAACAGAGGGTGGTCCTTCAGCCGGCGCACGAAACGCTGGCCGACGACGCCCGTTGCGCCGAGAATGGTGACAGGAATGCGGCTCATCGCGGTTGTTTCTCTCTCCGTTGAACTCCGCCTTCAGGAGTCCATCGTCGAAACAACGGTGGACTCTTGAAAGTCCACTCCTCTCGCCGCACCACAATGCGGCGACATTGTTCCTCAGGCACTCCACGGCCTCCTTTGCGTGAGGCCGCAGCAGCCGCGGGGTCTTCTCCCCTGCGTCCAGGGATCAAGGCGCTACAAACCGTGATCCCTTCGGCGGTCCTCCCCTTTCGTCCTCCTCTCAACCGACCGCAGCGTCGTCGTGAAGAACTACTGATGGGGACCGCTCCTCCATCGGGCGAGGCGGAGAATGTCATAAGAACCTCTAGAATCCAAAGTCCTCGTGCCGAGTCCTCGAAAATTCAAGAAGATCCTGATCGCGAACCGCGGCGAAATTGCGGTCCGGGTGATGCGTTCTTGCCGCGAACTCGGCATCGGCACGGTTGCGGTCTACTCCGAAGCCGATCGCGCCGCGCTTCACGTCCGCTACGCGGACGAGGCGTACTTCATCGGCCCCTCGCCTTCGCGCGAGTCGTACCTCAAGATGGAGACGATCCTCGAGGTCGCGAAACGTTCGGGTGCTGACGCCATCCATCCCGGTTACGGTTTTCTGTCCGAGAACGCGGCCTTTGCTGCGGCCTGCAAAGACGCGGGCGTGGTGTGTTCATCGGTCCGCCCGCCGAGGCCATCACCGCGATGGGTGAGAAGACCGCGGCCCGGCGCGTGGCCGTGGACGCGGGTGTTCCCGTGGTTCCAGGCGCCCTGCATCCTCTGGTCGACAATGAAGCCATCCTGGCCGAGTCGAAACGCATCGGCTTTCCGCTGATGCTGAAGGCGGCCGCGGGCGGCGGCGGCAAAGGCCTGCGTCTGGTCCACCGGGCCGAGGATCTTGAAGCCTCGGTGCTTCGAGCGCGGAGCGAGGCGAAGAGTGCGTTCAATGACGACAGCCTCTACATCGAGCGCGCCATCCTCAAGCCCCGGCACATCGAGATCCAGGTCCTGGCCGACACCCATGGCAACGCCGTCCACCTCTTCGAGCGCGAATGCTCGATCCAGCGGCGCCATCAGAAGATCATCGAAGAAAGCCCGTCTCCGTTCGTGACCCCGCAACTGCGAGAGAAGATGGGCGCGCTCGCCGTCGCTCTGGTGAAGAAGGTCGGCTACGTGAACGCGGGCACGCTCGAGTTCCTGGTCGACGAAAACCGCGAGCCTTACTTCCTCGAGATGAACACGAGACTCCAGGTCGAACATCCGATCACCGAGATGGTTACCGGCATCGACCTCGTCAAGATGCAGATCCGCATCGCGGAAGGCGAGGCCCTGCCTTTCACCCAGAAGGATCTCAACCAGCGCGGCCATGCCATCGAGTGCCGGGTCTGCGCCGAGGACCCCGAGGCCAACTTCATACCGAACCCTGGGAAGATCGAATCGCTGCGCGTACCCGGCGGCCCGGGGGTCCGCGACGACTCGGGCGTTTACGAGGGCTTCGAAGTTCCGATGTTCTACGACCCGCTGATTTCCAAGCTGGTGGTGCACGCCGAAAACCGGCTGGCCGCGATCGCCCGAATGCTTCGGGCGGTCTCGGAGTACAAGATCACGGGAATCAAGACGACGCTGCCCTTCTTCGATCGCGCCCTGCGTCATCCGAAGTTCATCGAGGGCGATTTCGATACCAGTTTCATCGGTCGCCTCCAGAGCGAGAATGACGAACGGGCTCGGGCCACCGAGATAGCGATGGCTATTGCCGCGGTGGCGACGTATCGCGCCCGGCGTCGGTCGAAGGCGGCTCCCGAGGGAGGCAAGGGTTCCTCCTCCATGTGGTGGCGTCTTGGCAACCGCGAAGCGGTGAACCGGCTTTGATCGAGGGAATCCGCCGTGCTCTTTGACGCCGCCACCGCGGGAAAGACCGCCCGTATCGAGGTCCGGGAAAGCCAGGGACGGTATCGCGTGAGCATCGGCGAGAAGACGCTGGAGCTCGATTGGGTCCGGACCGGAGAGAACGAGACCTCCGTCCTGATCGATGGCGTCTCCCACGACGCGGCGGTCGAGAAGACCCCCGAGGGCTTCGCCGTCCTCCTTCGCGGCGATCGCTTCGACGTGGAGCTCAAGGACGCGGTCAAGGGCGAAGCCCTGGGCAAAGTCGCTCACAAAGGACCGCTCAAACTCACCGCACCGATGCCCGGAAAGATCGTGAAGGTGCTGGTCAAGGAAGGCGATGCCGTCGAAGCCGGCCGTGGCGTCCTCGTGATGGAGGCCATGAAGATGGAAAATGAACTCAAGGCCAGCAAAGCCGGCACGGTTCAGGAGATCAAGGTCAAAGAGGGCCAGGCCGTGGAAATGGGAGCCCTTCTCCTCGTCATCAGTTGAGTTGGGGGGCCGCAAAGTGCTCAGCCCCCCATGGCCCGAGGCCAGGCTCCGCCCTCTGGCGAGGGCTGCGCGCAACCCCCGCGCTCCGGCCGAAGTGAATTCGGCCTGCGCTAGGTGTGGCCCTTGCCGGTCGCGCAGGCACGAATGAAGTGCAAATGGGTTCCTTTGCGAACATATAGGTCTTGATACGCCGGATCGCCCGCTTCAGCCGCATCGCCCTCGTGGCCATCAGTCTCATCGGGCTGGTGGTTCTGACCGTGGTCGGCCTCTTCGGCGAGAAGGTTCTGCGGGGTCAGGTCGAGGTTCGGATGTCCAAGGCGCTTGGCCGAAAGGTCAGCGTGGGCGCCCTCTCGGTCGATCTGGCCGCCCGCACCGTGGAACTGCGGAACGTGATCATTCCCGGTCTTCCGGCCTCGAAACGGCCCACCCTGATCGCCCCGAAGATCCGCCTCGCCCTCTCCTTCAGGTCGCTCTTCACTTCGAAGATCCTGCTTCGCGGCCTCGACCTCGAAAAGCCGCAGATCTCGGTCCAGGTTTTCGCGGACGGTTCCACCGATCTCCCCCAGACCGCCCCTTCAAGCGGCCCCGCGACGCGGCAGGTCTCGATCGGCCGGGTAGCGGTGACCGCGGGCGGCGTTTTCCTGAACGACGAGGAGATCCCGCTTGAAATCGTCTGGCCCAACTTTGAGGCCAACCTCAAGGCGGACGCCAAAAACCTCCTCGCCGGCGATCTGAGCGCCGGGCCCGGACCGATGCGCTTCGGGGACCTGCCCGCGCAGGACGCGCGCTTCGATGTGGGCGTCCGATTCGCGGATTCGACCCTCTACGTCGATCGGGGTGAGTTCACGGCCTCCGGCACGAAGCTTTCGATTGCGGGACAGATCGACCTCCACGACGAGCCCAAAGGCGAACTTCGCTTCGC
>JANNJB010000191.1:0-3937 GCA_031405615.1 Vicinamibacteria bacterium
CGACGGATGCAGCGGAGGAGGGGTTGGCATTCATGATGAAGTCCTTTCGTTTCCGACCGCGACCATCGGGGCCTCCCCCAACAGCGAATGGCTTCAGGGGACGGCCTCACACGAACGGCCGCGATGGTTCGCCTGTGCCCCTCATCGAACGAAGGGGGTAGAACCAGAAGATCCACCTTGAAGCCAACCCCGCCGCAGCCTGCATCCGGCGTGACCGCCCGTCGACGGCCGTTCAGCCGCGTGGAGTCACGGTCTGATCACCAGCAGGCAGAGTCGACACGCTTGATCCGACCGCCTAGCTAGAAGGATCCACGGGGTTGTCTCCTCGCCGCGAGCCTCACCCGCCAAGCAGGGGGGGCGGACCTCGGGGGGGACGAACTCTGATCCTTGTCGCGGCGTGCCGATGTGCGAACCCCTGGGAGAGGCATAGCAGCAGTTTTAGGAACGGTCCACCTTGATCAAGTCGATAACCTCACCCGCCACCGCGTCAGATGCCTGCAACGCCTCTGCGAGTTTCGTGATCAGGATCGCCCTGGCGTCGGCGGTCTGTCGGAACACGTTCGAATTGAGCGCCAGCAGTACTCTCTTCACGTCCGCCGCCCTGGCTTCCTTGAAACGCAGGTGCGAGGTGCGGGTGATTCCGGGATGCTCTCCGGCCTTCACGATGCAAACGGAACCCGAAAAGCAAGCGACGGATGAGACGTTTGCCAGCACGATCCGGCCGGAATGTGGCCCGGTCACCAGAAAGTAGAGGTGCCGTCCGCCAGGAGCTGCCTCGGTTGTGAAGAAACAGAGACCTCGGTAGAGGTGCTCGATCATCCAACCAGATGGGCCATGTACGCCTGGTGGGCGGCCTCCTTCGCGGCGAGAGCGGTTTCCTCGGGGCTCTTCTTGAGAGCCTTCATGATGGACTGGGGCGCGATTCGAATGCTGCTGTGCTCGGTGTGCGTGTACTCAGGCAGCGCATGCGTCCTGCGACAGAGGCGGTACGTTTCGAGGTCCTCGCACTTCGCCCAGATTTCCCGAAGCAGATCGATTTCCATCTTGGAGAGGCTGCGCGTGTTTGGTTTGCCTAAAACCGCGATCGTGTAGTTCGTCGGCCTCTTGATGTGTTTGTCCCACACCTTGCCGCCGTTCTTGATCACGTCGAGGGCGTTGCTCAGCACGGGTCCCAGCTTCATGGAACAGTACTCGCCTCCAACGATCGGCGCATTCCATCTGAAAATCGCCTCTCGATCCGCGAGGTAGAGCAACTTCATGACGCGCAGGTGCTGCGCACGACCTCCAGAGCACTCAAGCAAAACGGTCGCCGCCGCTGCAGCTTTTCGTTCGTCGAATCGGAAGAAGAGAGTCTCGCCCTTCTGAACGTGCATTGCCTTGCCTCCGTGGCCCTCCGAGTTACGGCCGGAGCGCGGCCACTCTCTCAAATTTTTGTGGCAATTGAGTGTACATGACCTTAGCCGTCGTCGCCCGAAAGTACGGGTGTGCCTGCAAACACCCCGACAATGATGAGAGAACGGCGAGCTCTAATTCACAAACTCCCTGATGAACCCGGAGATTTTGGGCTTTAGATTTCATAAACTATTTATATACATGGCCTTAGATAGAGGACACAAAGGGAAAATGTCCAATAGATTCCCCGGCTGCGCGTCCTTGAAGCTGGAATCCCAGGCGCCGTGACCAAGCCAAGCCTCCTGCCCGCCACGCTGACGCGGCTGGAGAAGGCTGCGGTCGACAACGGCTTCGATCGAGACCTTGGCCCGGAAGGCGAGTGGCGCCATCGCGGCCGTTCGTGTGAGGCCGGCCCCTGAACCCGTCAGCAGTTGGGGGCGGCCCCGATGGTCGCGGCTCGGAACTATCGGTGATCATCATGAATGCCAACCCCTCCTCCGCTGCATCCGTCGGGGTCTCCCCCAACGTCGAAAGGCTTCAGGGGACGCCCGCCCTTCAGCCCACTGCCGATGCTGCGATGGGAGCGCAGGACCGACAGGCGTCGAGCGAAACGCGGTAGAGCGCGAAGCCTGGCCTTGGGCCACCTCGACAAACGAGCGATAGCGACTTTGCTGTGGAGCGGCTCCGCAGTGCGGAGGCGCTCAGAAACGTTTCGAGCGTGGTGGCAACGGCCCGAGCCCGTTCAGGCGCGCGAACAGCGTGGACAATTTGTCGGATCACTTCAAGAACGCAGGTCGCCCCACGCGGAAGCTCCGCGCTATTCGGCAGTGAACGTCAAGTGACCCCATCCCGCACATCCGTGCCCTAATCTCCACGCGTTGGGGAAAGGAGTCGGGTCGAAAAGGCCAGGCAGGGTTCCTCAATGAAAGAAACGCGGAGACTTCCCACATGAGGGCCACAACCCAATCCCGAAGGCGACGGGGCAGCGTAAAGTCACCGGACTTAGCCCTTTGGGCACTGATCCGGAAATTCCCGTTCATGCAAACCTGCCCCGTCGATGCCGTACGTTCCCAACGCCGGGCTGGGGCCGCCAACGAGGCTGCCAGAGCACTCCGATGAAGCTGGTCCGCAACACCGGGAACGATCGCGTGATCGACTTGATCCGGGCGTCGCTTAGTCCCGGGAGCCACTTGGACGCGGCGACCCCCGCCCTCTCCCTATTCGCGCCGCAGATGGGAGAGCTTGACTTCCGCGGCTTCCTGAACCTCGCCGCCAGCCTCCAGCAGCACGGCCTGGCGACCGTGCGGAGGTTGTGATGGATCCGGTCATCATCTACCGGAGCGAGGACGGCCGCACCAGGATCGACGTTCGCCTCGAAGAGCAGACCGTCTGGCTCAGCCAGAAACAGCTCACCGAGCTGTTCGGCAAGGCCAAGGGGACGATCAGCGAGCACATCAAGCACATCTTTGAGGACAATGAACTCGAAAAGGGAGCAGTTGTTCGGCTTCTCCGAACAACTGCTAAAGACGGCAAGAGCTACGAGGTGGAGCACTACAACCTCGATATGGTCCTGGCCCTGGGCTTCAGGGTCCGCAGCCCCGTGGCGGTGCGCTTCCGCCAATGGGCGGCGGACAAGCTCGCGGAGTACATCATCAAGGGGTTCGTCCTTGACGACGAGCGGCTGAAGAACCCGAAGGCCGGCAACGACTACTTCGAGGAAATCACCCGGCGCATTCAGGACATTCGCACCAGCGAGCGTCGCTTCTACCAGAAGATCACAGACATCTACGCGACAAGTGTCGACTACGACAAGGACGATTTGCTCACCCAGACGTTCTTCGCCACAGTGCAGAACAAGGTGCACTATGCGATCCACGGCCACACCGCCGCCGAGGTGATCGTGTCTCGGGCGGACAGCCATGTGCCGAATATGGGGCTGACCACCTGGGAGGGGGGCCGTGTCCGCAAAGCGGATGTGGCCATCGCGAAGAACTACCTGAACGCGGGCGAACTGCGGGCGCTCAACAACCTCGTTGAGCAGTATCTTGTTTTCGCCGAGTCGCAGGCCGAACGCCGCGTGCCCATGACCATGCGAGATTGGATCACGAAGCTGGAAGGCTTCTTGACCTTGAACGACCGGGAGATCCTGCAGAACGCCGGCACCGTCTCAGCGGAACTGGCCAAAGCCCACGCAGAACGCGCCTTCGCCGAGTTTCGCCAGATCGAGGATCGAAGCATCGAGTCCGACTTCGACCAGGCGGTCAAGCGCCTTCCGCCGCCAACGAAGGGCCGGTCATGAAACTCCACTTCGCGCCGGGCCTCGACTGACAGCTTCAAGCTATCGAGGCCGCGGCCCACGAGCCCGCTGCGCGCCACCTCGTCACGAATTCGGGGCTATGAGCGTGGCGACCGCGCGCTTCCATACGGCCCATTCTCCAATGCGCAAGACCGAGATCCGCCTGTCCACATCGAGGCCTGAGCCCGAAAAGGCGCCGCGCAGCTCACAGCGCGGTCGGCGCTCTGCGGGTCAGGCCGTACCGCGCGG
>JANNJB010000192.1:0-10832 GCA_031405615.1 Vicinamibacteria bacterium
CCCTGATCGACGAGCATCATCGACAGGGTCGTGGTCGCGATCACCTTCGTGAGACTCGCCAGGTCGAACAACGTGTCGGTCGTCATCGGCGCGGCGTCCGCGTCGTAGGTTCTGTGGCCGTACGCCTTGAGGTGAACGAGAGAACCTTCCCGGCCGACCGCGACGACCGCCCCGGGAAACGCCTTGCTGGCGATGAAGCGCTCCACCGTCGCGTCCACATCGTCGAAGGTCCCCGGCTTGAACCCCTTCGCATCCGGTGCTTCAATGGCGAGGGTCATGGGGCGATGAGGGATCTTAAGACCATGACCCACCGGAAAGAGATCGGGCAGGGTCACGGGCAGTTGCCCGGCGATGTCGAACTCGCCGAAGAGGGCGCCGATCGAGGCGCGCTGCGCGGCATCGACACCGCCGTACGCCGCGAGATAGACCGGAATCTCCGGGGCCTGGCGCAGGAGATAGGGCGAGCCGAAAGCCAGCACGATCAGCGGGGGCCCGCCGCCGCCGGAGAGGCGAGAGAGCAAGGAGGCGTGCGAGCCCGCCATGTTGGCCGTGCCCTTGCTCGAGGTGACGCGCACAAAAGCCGAGACCACGACGTGGGTGAACGCCCCGCTCCGCGCCTGGGCCACGATGTCGTCCGTCACCTCGACGCTGACGTCGGGTCCGACGTAGCGGTTCGTGGTCTTGACGTATCGCTGCCGGAACTCGGCCTCGGGTATCCCGGAGATGTTGTCGTTGCGGGCGTCGGAGGACATGATGAGATGGAGAATCCGGAGCGGCCTCTCCACCTGGAGGGGGAGCACGCCGCCCTCGTTCTTGACCACCGTGATCGAAGCGCGGGTGATGCGGTTCGCCTCCTGGATATCCTCGGGACGGCCGACGTGCTTTCCGATCTCCGCCTCGTCGACGAACCGGTTCTGATGGAGGCCGAGCGATTCCTTCGTCTTGAGAAGCCGCAGGACCGAGGCGTCGATCTGCGCCTCGGCGATCCGCCCCTCGCGGACCGCGCGGGCGATCTCGCGCACCGCGATCTTCGCGTCCTTCGGGAGCAGGACCAGGTCGCACCCCGCGAGCACGGCGCGAACCGCGGCCTCGCCCGACCACGCGACATCGAGTCCGCTCATCTCCATGGCATCGGTCACGATCAGGCCCTGGTATTTCATGCGATCGCGGATGAGCCCGGTGATGATCGGCCGGGAGACACTGGCGGGATCGCCGGTGGGGTCGACTGAGGGTACTGCGATATGCGCGACCATGACCGCGTCGACGCCCTGCTTGAAGATCGCCTCGAAAGGTGGAAGTTCAACCTTGTCCAGCCGCGCGCGGTCCGAGGCGATCACGGGCAGGGTCAGATGCGAGTCCGTGGAAGTGTCGCCGTGGCCCGGGAAGTGTTTCGCGGTGGACAGGATCGAGCCCTCGCGCGCGCCCCGCACGTAGGCCGATGAGAGACGGCCCACCAGGCCCGGGTCCTCGCCGAAGGAGCGAATGTTGATGACCGGATTGTCCGGATTATTGTTGACGTCCGCGACGGGAGCGAACGCCCAGTGGATGCCGATGGCGCGGGCCTCGCGGCCGGTGACGAGACCCGCGAAGTAGGCCGCCTCTTCCGACCGGGTGGCCCCGATGGCCATCGCGTAGGGAATCGGAACCACACCGCGCCGGACCCGGAACGCGAGACCGCGTTCGAGATCCGCGCCGACGAGCAACGGGACTTTCGCGCGACGCTGCAGGTCATTGAGGATCTTCGGCGCGGCGTAGACGTCGGATTCGAAAATGGTGATCTGTCCGATCTTGAGGGTTTCGACTTCGGCGATGAGGGACTGGTACTCGGCCGACCTCGGATTGGTGTAGATGCCGAAGGCGCGCACCCCGATCATCTGCGCGACCTTCTCCTCGAGGGTCAGTCCCTTGAGGGTCCTCTCCGCCCATCCCGAAAGTGCGACCTGGACGGCGCGGGGCGCCTGGGCGGCCTTCGGCGGAGGCCCGATCGGGCGAAGACACGAACCCGATGCGAGGGTCAGGGTCACGAAGATCGTGGACGCGGTCCACGGCCGGGAATGCCGAAACGCCATTTGCGAAGATGCTAGCAGTTGGGCGTCCGCCGAGGGCCACCCCGATCCCTTGGTGGTCTTGACCGTGGATTCACCCGAGGATTCGCCGGGCCACCGCGGAAACGAGGGGCGGCACGTTGTCGGACTGGGCCAGCTCCCGAAGGTCTCCCGGGTTCATTTCGGCGATCAAGGCGAGGGAGATGGGATGGGGCGTGGCCAGGCTCCGGACGATGGCTCGCCGAACCGGGTAACTCGTCGCCCATCGGTGGACCTGGAGGATCTCCGACGCGATCTCGCGCGGCGCGTCGGGATTCTCGAGAAGGTCGCACAGATCGCCGTCGCGAAGCCGCGCATTGTGCAGGCAGGCCGCGCGAACACGCGCGTCGGGGAAAAGGAGGAGCCGGCTCGCCACCCGCCTCGGTCCGATTCTCGACAGAGTGATGAGATCGCCGAGGCGCATCGCGGTGATTCCGTCGAGCAGCAGGGCTTCCGCCTTCTGCCGGATCGCGGGCGCCAGTTCCGCGGCCACCGCCACCTCCGCGAGGTCCCGCCAGCTCAAGCCGGGCAGGGCCTGGAGTGCCGTGCGTACGGCAGTCGAGGGGGACCGGGCGATCGCGCCGAGCACGGTCTGGCGCGTCCCGAACTTCGACTTCTCCAGGACGAAGGCGCTGACCGTCGCGGGGAGGCGGCCGCGCAGGGCGTGCCTCAGGTCGAGATCGGTGATCGCATCGTCCGCGAGCAGGCGGGACAGACGGTCGAGATCATCCGCGCATTCCGCCAACGCTCGCCGGAGGTCCGCCTTCGCGTCGCCGGCGTCGCTCATCGATACGCCGGGGACTGGCTACGGTCTCGGGAGACGCGGGCCCGGACGGCCCAGCCTCCGCGGCTGCGGCAGCTTGAGACTCGGATCACCGAAGAACATGAATCCATCCACCGCGTCCTGGTTCAGGGGATCCGCGGCAAGCGCTTCCACCTTGGCCTGGCGGATGATCTCGCCGAGCGACAGACCCTCGGTGTAGAGGCGCTCGTAGACGCGTTCATAGATCATGCGCTGGTGTGCGGGCGAGCTGATGCCCACCGGGCCGAAGCTTGCGAGCGATCCGGTACCAGGCGCGAGAAAGAGGGCCTCGTTCACGGAAGGACCGTAGTAGTTCTGGTAATACTGGGACTGGCAGGCCCAGGCGAGGAGGATCATCGGAGACATGGCCGCCGGAAGGTCAGGGACGTCGTCGGTGCTGAAGAGGGCCTCGTCGGTCCAGATTTCGGGTCCGCCGTGGCCGAAGTAGTGCGTGATGGTGGTGCCGGTCTGCCACGTGCCGAACATCGCGGAACGAGCCGGTCCGATGCCGCCGCCGACGTCCGCGAGAATGGACGTGGCGGGCAATGGCAGTTTCTCCGACATCTCGCGCGCGCTGTCGCCGAAATGGATGTCGCGCTGCCGCGAGTCGTCGCTCACAAAGAGATGGACGTGGCCGGAGGCCGCGAGGGTCGCCGACTGGGTCTCGATCTTGTCGACGACCGCGACCGCTTCCGCCAATGTGGTCACGGGCAACCGGCCGATCGCGAGTTCGGGGGCGCCGTCGCCGTTGAGGTCGGCATAAGCGTTCTCGTTGGGAATACGCGATGATCCGTCATGCCCCATGATGGAGGGCACGAACGTGGGATTCCCGCCGCCGAGGTAGTTCCGCGGATCGAGAGAGTCGTCGCCGAAGAGAACGACGTATTGCAGGCCCGGGGAGAGGGTCGCGGTGTGACGAATCATCGCGGCGATCGCCTGGGGCTCCGCGACGCCGGCCGAGAAGAGGTCGTAGGCGGCGTCGACGTCCACCACCGCGGCGCGAATCCGCTCCGCCTTCTTGAGCGCGGCCAGGCGATCGGCCTGCGGCCGGAACGCGGAGTGGGTGAGGATGAGGTATTCGATTCCCGCGGGCTCTGGAATCGCTAAACCTAGCCAAAGGGGTGTGCGGAGGAACGGTCTCACGTTCGTCACGACCGCGGTGCTCGGACCCGGCGTCATCTGGGCCGCGATCTCCACATAGTCGAGGTAAGCGTACCCGGCGGGCGCCGACGTGCCGTTCTCGTTCTGGGCCAAGTGGACGAGCGTGAGCTTGTTGGCGGTCGCCGTGAGGGCGCTAGAGGTAATCGAACCCTCGAGCAGAGCCTTGGTCCGGCCAAAGAAGGTGACAGATCCGACCGTCTGGCCGTTGATCTGGGCGGTGACGGTATGGTGATGATCGCTCATCCCGACGAGGCGGATTCTGACCGCCGCAGGGGCTGGGCTCGCCACTACGTTTGGAAGATCGAAGTCGCCGGTGGGCCATCCACACGACGGATACAGAGGCGGGCACGGGTAGGGCCAGGTCGGCCCGTACATTGGGCTCATCAGATCCCACTGCCAGGGGTCCGACTGCGCCGGCACCGAGGCCGCGTAGATCGAGTTCCGCTCGACCCGGGTGAATCCGGGGACGTCCGGGTCCGCGGACCGCGTCAATGGCACCGTGGGCGATGGAGGATCGGCGATTCCTCCCCAGGTGAGAATGTAGGCGGCCTTGTCGGTGTAGTCGGTTGCCATCGGCCAGGCGGTGAAGATCAGCGAAGAAACACCGCCACTGCTTCCGATGGCTACCGGAACGGTCTGGCCCTCTCGCCAGAGTCTGAGAGTCTCTTCGGGAGGGGCAGGAGAAGGCAGGCCCTGGGCCGTGAGGGTGCGCAGGGGAACCGCGGCCTCTCCCTGACCCTCCACTTCGATCACGATGCCCCGAGGAGCAGTTGCCGGGGGGATGCGCACGAGTCGGGAAAGAGCGGCCCGCCGACGCTGCTTGACCGTCGGATCGGCGGCGCCCGGAATGCGCGCCATGGATTGCCTTGAAACCCGAACCGGCCCTTGAGGAACTCCGAACGCATTCATCTGCGCCTCAACACGATCGAGCCCGCGCTTCAATCGGGTGTTCGCGATGGAGTAGGGACCGTAGAGGAAGACGTTGCCGGTCGTCTCCGTCTCTTCAATGAGCAGGTAGGGGCCCTTGATAGGGGCGGTTTCGACGCGGTAGAGAATCGGCAGGAGGGAATCGGGAGCGGGCGAAACCACGGGCGTGGCGTTGAGAAGGGTCCGTTCGCCCTCGAGCGATCTCTCGGCGGTCTCGTAAAGATTGAAGAAGGCTGTGTTCTGCTGCGTGCCCGTGACGAACTCGATGACCCCCGCGGGGTCTACACGCAGGCCCCGGATCGACGCGCGAGAAAGCGCCGCAATGATCCACTGCGCGGTGACGCTGTCTTTCTCCGCCAGCGATATCGACGTAGCGGTGACGGTGACGTATTCCTTCCAGATAGCCTGCGCCGGGTCAATCGCACGAACCAGTTGATAGTTGAGGGAACCGTTTCCAGGCACCTGGAGATCGGGAAGTCCGTTAGCGTTGGTCTCGAAGGCGGGGTTGATGGTGTCCCAGGTTCCATCGCCATCGGCATCGGTGGCGACGAGAGTGTCAAGAACGCCATCGGCATTTCCGTCGACGCCCACCCGGAGCTCGGTCGGGTGGTTGTACCCGTCGACCCCAAACAGGGATGAAGGCGTCAGGCTGAAGTCGTACCGGTCGACCGTGCTGCTCAGGTTGTAAAGCGTGCCCGGGAAGACCGTGGCCTCACCCGCCGCGGCCATGCGCGTGCCGCCGCCCGCGAGGTCGTGCGTTGTGGCGGCGAGGATCGTGGTTGTATCGGTCACCGCGTCGACGAGAACCGGATTCGACCGCGAGCGCGCGGTCAGATGCGCGACCTCCGTCGTGCCGGCCGGTGTGAAATTCGGAGCGGTCGTGACCACGAACAGAATCTGGGAACCGCCGTTGGGCAACTGCGCGGTGTTCGTAATCGCGAGGTCCACTCCCGGCGTGTAAACGCCGTCGCCGTTGGTATCGGCGCGGATAGTGGTGGGCCAGCCCGCAGTGACGTCAAGGGTGAGATCGAAGGTCTCGGCCGCCCCGGTGTTATTGAAGATGCGGTGGGTGTAGGCGACGGTTTCGCCCGCGGCCACCACGCCCGAATGGTCGGGCAGGAGGACGACCGGCCCGAACGTCGAAGCGGGCAGTACCGTGACCTCATTCGTTCCCACAGCGCTCACTCCCGAGGCCAGCGCGGATACGGCGGTGAGTTCCACCGTGTTCTGCGCGCCGGCTCCCGTGCCGAAGGGTACGGTCGCACGGATGATGTAGTTGCGGGTGGCGCCCGAGGCAAGGCTGCCCGTGCTCACCGTGATGCCGCCATCCCATACCCCGTCGCCGTTGGTGTCGGTCGCGAGAACCGCCCCCGTGGCCGGATCGAGAAGTTCGAGCTTCCAGTTTGCGAGCTCGCTGTCCAGGGTCACCCTGAAGGAGTCGGACCCCGTGCCGCGGTTGGTCACGCCCTGGGTGAACAGGATTGGAGTGCCAAAGACCGTTGGTGGAACCGCGGCGAAACCGGCGTTGTTGGGTTCGACGGTCACGCCCGGCTGCGAGACGTTGTCAGTCACGGTCGCCTGAACAACGCCAGGCAGCAGGGCTGTGGACGCGCCGGCGGTGTTCGATATCTGGGTGACGGCCAGGCTGAGCGGGTTGTTCACCGTGACTTGGTAAGAGAGGGTGAGGGAGCGTCCGGGCAGCAGGGTGAAGCCATTCGAGGGGACCAGGACATTGGGATTGTTGGCGGGCTCCGAACACTGATTGACGAGAGTGTTGTTCCCGTTGCAGGTTGCGTTGATGATGCCGATGGCATTGAAGTTGATGCCCTGCACCCAGGCCGGGAAATCGGAACCCGCGCGCCACCGTCCGAGCTCGATGTTGGTATTGCTCGTATATCTTGCAGAGAAGATCGAACGGGGATACTCGGTATCCGCATCGCTGTTGCCGTTGTAAACCAGGGCCATCCGATTCGCGGTAGCCGCGGCAGTGGCGACACCCACAGTGAGCGCCGCATTGTCCCCATCCGCCTTGAACAACCAACCCGTGACGAGCTGTGGATGAGTCATCACGTACACGTCGAAATCCACGACTACGCCGCCGCCGCCGCCGCCGTCCGGTTCCTCCGTTCCCACCGCCACCACGCCTTCGTTGGCATTCTGCGGTCCGAAGCCTGGGCCAAGAGTCACGATCGCGGCTTCGGCCGACTCACCGGTGTCTGGATCATTGGTGAAGCCCGTTCCCCAGACCCAGGTTCGGGCCCGAGTGACGGAGGCGATCGCGGTGGTGTTGTACTCACCCGCGCCGTTCAGGCCATCGCCGCCGTTGTTCGCGGCGGCGGGGACGGTGGGAGGGGCCGGACCAACCCTGACGCGCTGCACGCCCCACGAGGAGCCGAATTCCACAGACATGACGGTGGCGACCGTGGTGCTGGCATTGTTGTCGAAGCGCTGCCAGTTGATCGTGTTGGTCCCCGACGGCTGCAGGCGAAGGTGGCAAACCTCGTGATCGTTCCCGTCACCATCGTTGGTCGTGCAGCCGGCGCCGTTGGCCCCGCCGAAAAGAACCACCCTCCCGAGCGTGCCCCACGCCGTGCCGTCGGAGTCCGCGGCTCCCGCAGAACCGGTTACGGTGACTCGATCTGCATCGCGCAAGCGGAAGCCGTTGGTGTCACAATCGCTCACGCACTCGACGACCGTGATGACCCCGCGCCAGTCACCGCTCGCATCGTTCCTGCTCAAGACGATCCGGTCCAGAGCACCGGAGGGGGCTAGCCCGCCCGCCGCCCCGACTCCCGGGGTTCCGGCAGGAGCGCCGGTCAGGGCCGCGTAATTGTCCTCTGGGTTCCTAGCGCCGCCCGCGTCCCCACGAGAGCCATGGACAAGAACAAAGTAGTCGTTCGCCAAGCTTTGATTGAGCGTCATGGTGCAGGTCGGTTCCGTAAAGTCAGTGCCCGCCTCGACGCACTGATCCGTCCCGACTCCGTCAATGTAGTACTCGGTGACGCGGATCGCCGGCGCACCCGCGGTAACCACCGCAGTATTGTCCACATAGGTCGTGTTCACGGGCACCACATCGTTCAATGTGATGGCCGTTTGCGTGCTTGGCGTGTTGTTGGTGACCGTGACGGTGTACGTCACGACCTGACCGGGGACAACGGTCCCGCCCGCGCTCGACGACTTGGTGATCTGGACCGGAGGCGGCTGGTAACCCACGTTGGTGGTCGCGACGCTAGCGTTGGCGACCCCCACAACGGTCTGGATGTTGTTGCAGGGCCCGGTGCCGGGGGTGACGCAGCCGACGGCAGTGGTGAGAACAGAGGAGGGTGGAATGTCCGGATCGGCCCCGTCGACGGTCGCGGTGACGTTTCCGGCGCGCATGATCGCAGAGTAGTTCCCGTTTGCGTCCGTCACCAGCGTCCTGGTCCCGCCCGCGGCCGAGACGAGCGTAACCGTCACGTTCGGAAGGTTCGGCTCTGAGCCGCCCTGCGAACCATTGCCATCGAGATCGAGGAACAAATGACCAGTCACGGTGGCGTTGCCGATGGGGATCTGCAGGAGGTTCGTGTCCTCAGAGGCCACCTGGGTCGCGCTCACCGAGGCCTGGTTCGTCGCGAAGGAGCCCCCCGTCCCCGCGTTCACGGTTGCGCGGAAGCGGAAGCGGAGTTCGCCGCCCGGTCCGAGAGTGTCGAGCAGGAGCTGAACGATCGGGCCTGCGGCAAGCGCACCTTCGGCCGGAGCTGGGTCGTCGGCGGCGCCGTCAAGCAGGGTGAGGAAGGGCCCGCCGTTGAGGCTGTACGACATTGAGCCCGCGAGGTAGGTCATGTTGGTGCCGGTCATCGGATCCCGCACGAGCACGTTCGTCGCCGATCCGGCTCCGGTGTTCTGCACGAGAATCTCGAACGGGGCCACCTCACCGGGAGAGAGAATCGAAGGCCCGGTCTTCGTCTGCTCCAGAACGGGACTGACGACGGCGGTGCTCACCGTGTTCGAGTCCACCGATGGCGTGAGCGCGCTCGAGTAGTTCGCGAAGTTCGTGATCGCGCCGGCGGCCGGGTTTCCGGAGTTGACCGTGACCTGGAACGACAGGGTCACGGATGCTCCGGCGGCGAACGGCCCGCCGCTGTTTGTCCAGACGACGGCATTCTGGCCGGGACTGTAGGCGCCAGTGAAGACGCCGGTTGAGGTGATGCTCCCAAGGAAGACGGTGGAGGCGGGAATCGTGTCTCTGACCGTCACCGCGGTTTCGGCGACGGCGCCGTTGTTGGTCACGATCAGGGTGTAGGTCAGGGTGTCCCCGAACTCCGGCTGGCCCCCGTTGTTGTCGACGACGGACTTGGTGAACACGACGTTGGTCCGCACCACGTTCGCCTGCGCCGTCGCCTCGAAGATGCTGGTGCCGAGATTCACGCGCGCGGTCGCATCGTTGATGAAGGTCGTGGCCGCACCGGCCGGGATGTTGAGCTGGAACTCGACGGTCAGGGTCTGGCTCTCGCCCAGCGTGTTCGGGCTGATCGTCCAGCTGAGCCGATGACGTCCGCCTGGGCCTGCGCCAGGCGCGCACGCGGCGCCGGTGGGAACGTCACCCACCTGCTGCGAGAGGTTGGGATAGGTGATCCGGCTGCTCCCGGGAACGTAGTTTCCGGCGAGAGCCGTGCAGGTGAGACCCGCGGGCAGATCGTCCGACACGGTCAGGTTGGTAAGACCACCAAAAAGGTACGACTTCACGGTGAGGGTGAACGTCACCACACCCCCGCTGATGCCGGAAACCGACGTGGGACTCGCCGCCTTCGCAATGGTGAGGACAGGATCGAGGAAAGCCTGGAGGCTTGGATAAATCGTGTAGCCGGTGTCCTGAATCGGATCGCCGCCCGTGGCCTGATCGGTGTCCTGACCGTACACCACGGAAACCGGCTTGTTGGCGACAATCTGGGTACCCGTGTTGTCGTAGTCGGTCCAGTCGTAGACCCGCAAGGCCTGCAGGGCATTGATCGAGTACACGCAGTTGTTCAGGTCCTGCAAAGCGGCGGGCCGGTCGACCGCCGGGGCGCACGTGCCGTCGTTGAAGGCGCCGTCGTCTGGAAAGTCGTCGCTGTTGAGGTCAATGTAGTCGTACAAGCCGTCGCCGTTGAAGTCGACCTTCACTCTCGTCGCGTCGCTGGTGGCGCCGACCCAGACGGGCGAACGGTTGAAGGTGTCGCAGGTCGCGGGATTCAGCGCAGATCCCGCGCCATCCGAGCCGAGCGGTGTTCCCCCCTGGCATGCCGCCACGCGCGCCGCGTATTGCGCGGGCGGATTGCGAACGCCGGGAGAGTAGCCCGCGGTATAGGTCGAGGTCAGAAACTTGGTGGCGAGCCAGGCGTAGCCCCAGTCGTTGGCCGGCGACTGGTGATCGTGGCTCGTCAACCCCCAGAAGTTGGCGCTCGAGGTCAAGCGCACCGCGGAATTGGCGGGAACGAAGCGGTTCGGGGCGGCGTCCGAGTTGTAGTTCTCGGTGGCGTTTGGACCCACGGTGAAGGTCCGGCTGCCCACGCTGTCGGTCGCGGTGACCGTGATCGTGTTGACGGGATCGGGGTTGAACAGATACAGGTTCATCGGCCGATTTCCATTCACCGCCGGATCGTCGCCAAGCGAGGGAACTCAAACCCGAGACCATGCGCACGGCCGACCTGTTTGGCTACATCCGCCACCTCCAGGCCAATGGGCAAACCGCGCAGCGCTACGAAATCGAGTTCTGGCGCAAGGTGTTCTATCCGCTCAGCTGCATGGTGATGGTGGTGCTCGCCCTGCCCTTTGCGTACCTGCATTTCCGCTCGGGTGGAATCACGAGTTATGTGTTTGGCGGCGTGCTGATCGGTATC
>JANNJB010000193.1:0-2059 GCA_031405615.1 Vicinamibacteria bacterium
GTGAGCTTCAGGACCGCGTTCGTGATCTCCTCCTCGCTGTCCGAGAGAACCTTCTCCCGGCGATCGCCAAGCCCCACCACGATGGTGGGGAGTTGGGCGACGTCTAAAGCCCGGGCCTTTCCAGGCTCCTTCATGGGGTCGACGAATTCGAGCTTCACCCTTGGAGAGGCCGCCTGATATTCGCGCAGCAGGTCGCGCGCCGTGGCCACCGCGGAGGCGTTGCGCTGGACGTAGGTGAGGGTCAGGTCGGAGGGAAGGCCGACGAGCAGTTTCTTCGTCTGCTCCGACAACGAGAACCGCTTGTCCTTCGAGACATCGAAGCGCTGCGGATAGCGGTTCGCCATCCAGTTGACGCCGCCGAGAATGGCCGCCACCGTGATCACGAAAATCACGGTGTTGGAACCGTACTTCATCCGGCGGGCGCCCGCGGCTTTGACCAGATCGGGGATTCGCCCGGCGACACCGAGGGCGAGCAGGGCCAGGCCGCCCCATACCAGCCATTCGGCCTTGATGTTCGGCGGGAGGGCCTGTCCGGCGCGTTCGAGCGCTGCGTTCGCGATCAGGACCACGAGGCCGAGGACGGCGAGAAAGTCGGTGGCTTTCATCACTACTCCCTCCACCGACGGCTCTCAACGGACTGCTGGGTCAGGAACAGTCCGAAGCCGATGAAGGAAAGGTAGAAGACGATGTCTTTGGTGTCGAGGACCCCTTTCACCATGTCGTCCATGTGAGTGGTGACCCCCAGATAGGCGAGAACCTTGACCGGAGCCGAGGCCATGGGGTTGTCGAGCCACGAGAGCGTCCAGATCGCGAGGAACAGACAGAACGAGAGGATGCCGGCCACGATCTGGTTCTTCGTGAGGGTCGAGAGGAAGCCTCCCAGCGCGATGAAGCAGGACCCCATCAGCAGCAGGGCCAGGGCCCCGGTGAGGACCGGTTTCCACTCGGGCTTCGGGTCGGCGTAGACGAAGACGACGGCGAAGTTCAGCAGCGACGTGGCGATCATCAGCGCGTAAACGCTCGTAGCGCCTAGGAACTTGCCGAGCACGATCTGCCAGTCGGTGATCGCGGAAGTGGCGAGCAGTTCCCAGGTCCCCTGCCGCTGCTCTTCGGCGAAGAGGCGCATGGTCAGCATGGGTGTGACGAAGAGCGCCACCACCGCCATGTTCATGAGGGTGGGCCGGAAGATCCACTCATTGATGTTGGGTTTGGGCGGTCCGCCCATTCCTCCACCAGGGTTCAGGGAGGCCTCGAGGAAGTAGGTGAGGGCAAAGAGGAAGAACACCGAGAACAGGAGGTTCCAGGTGAAGAGCGCCGCATAAGCGATGGGCGAACCGAAGTAGTGCTGCCACTCCTTGCGGACGATCGCGCCGATGTTGGTGAACGTCGACATCAGTTGGACTCCTTGGTTTCGGCGTCTTCGGGGCGAGGCGGTTCCGGCGGCGCGGCCGGAGTGCTCGGCTCGATCGGCGAGATGGGGGTGAAGATTTCTTGTTTGGCCGGAGCCACTTCCGACACCCCGGCCGAATCCTTGGTGGTGAGTTCGAGGAATACGTCCTCGAGGCTCAAGGAGACCTGCGAGAGGGAGAGGAGGTCAATGTTCGCGGCCACCACGGCGCGGGCAGCCGCGGCCCGGATGTCGACGCCGTCCTCCGCCTGGAGCTCGAGAATGGTGTTGCCCGAGGCGCTGCCCCGCGGATTCACGGTGACGATTCCCTCCACGTCACGGAGCGCGTCGAACGCGTCGCGTATCTCGGCCCGCACCTCGAGCCTCACGGCGCCCTTGCTCGAGAGGCGCGCGGTCAGGTTCTCCGGCGTGTCTTCGGCCACCACTTTGCCCTTGCTGATGATGACCACGCGGCTGCAGGTCATCGACACCTCGGGGAGGATGTGGGTGGAGAGGATGATGGTGTGATCGCCGCCGAGGCTCTTGATCAGGTCGCGGGTCTCGATGATCTGCTGGGGGTCGAGGCCGGCGGTGGGTTCGTCGAGGATCAGCACCGGCGGGTCCGCGAGAATGGCCTGCGCGATCCCCACGCGCTGTCGGTAGCCCTTCGAG
>JANNJB010000194.1:0-2939 GCA_031405615.1 Vicinamibacteria bacterium
CTCGTACCTCGCCCACTCTTGTCAGGTGCTTGTTCATCTGACGCCCGGCTCGGCGCCAAAGGACGAGCCGTTGATGCTCGTCGAAACCGACTCGTTCCGCGAAGACCCGGATACGCCTTATCGGCTGGCCCTGCCCCTCGCAACCGAGTTGGCGGAGGCCTTGAACGTCCCGCGGCGCGTCACGGCGCCGGCCTGATCCGACCCCACAACTCGCCCCTCAGAATGGACTTGCGGCGGCCGGTCCGCTCGGCCGCTGAGATATCCTCCGTCGTCTTGAACCTTCCCCGCGCGGCCCGTTTCCTGAACCCACTCGTCGCCGTCCTCATGGCAGCGTGTGGGTCGACCGCCTCCGCCCCATCTTCGGCGGCGCCGCCGGTGGCGGGGCCCACCGCGACACCCACGGCGCCCGCAGCGCCCGCTCCTACATCATCCGTTCCGGCATCGTGCCGCAGTCTTCCCGTCGCCACGGGGACCGAACGAGGCTGCCGCGGCGATGTATCGGACTTTCTAAGACAGGTGAGCGATGCCGTGTCTGCCGCGCAGGGAGCCACGATGGTGGACCCCGATTCGAACGAACGCTACCCGCTCGTCGAGAACGGAATCATCCAGAGCCCGAACGCGTACCTGAAGATGATCGCCGATGCGCTCGACCGCCAGGGCCTGTGCGCGGTGTGGGACGGCGCCGAACTCAACGTGCGACGGTCGAACGACTACAACGAGAACTTCGACCTCATCACCGCGGCCGGCGGCTCCTGGATCAAGTACATGTCGACCTGCGCTCCCGCGACCCCGGTCCCCACGATCGTTCCGCCCGGAGTGCAGGACCCGGAGTGCCGTCTGCCGCCCAGCCGGGACACCTACTGCGACCGTCCGCGATCGGGTTACGAAGCGGACGTGATCGGCGTCCTCGACGAACTGATCGCCCAGGATCGCCAACTCGCGAGTCCACTCATCTTCGATTTCAGAGATCGGCTCGCGGGCGCCCCCGAAGGCTGGAAGATCACCAACCCGGATCTCTACTTCTCCGAGATGCGGAAGAGGCTTCGAACCAGGGGATATTGCAGCATCCGAAGCGCCGAGGACGAGCTATGGGTCAAGAAGGGCACGAACCGGTTCTCGGAGCACTGGGACCTGTTGAAGGCCGAGGGCTACAGCATGAGGGTGATGGCCGCGGCCTGCCATGACGCCGCGTTCTGAGGGATCGTGGGCCGCAGTAGCGTTCATCTCGCGCTTATGGCGGCCCTGTATGGTCCGGCCATCGCGTCTTCCTCAGCGCACGGGGTCATCCTCAAAGAACAGGTGCGAACGGAGGCTTTGCCTCTCTTGATCGCGACCAACCACATGGGCCTCGGGGCCGAGAGCCAGGCGGTGGTCCGTTGGGTGCTCCAGAACCGCGGTCCGCTCTCCCTCCGACCCACCGGGCTCCACGTGGAAGGCGAGGCGTCTCCGCTGCCTTTGACGCCCGTCATGGCCCGGACCCTCGGTCGGCTGGACCAGTGGTACGGCCTCACCGCGACGAAAGCGAATCCGATAACTCACGCCCAACTCGAGTCGGCAGCGTTGTCCGCGGGCGCGGTTGAGAGGATCCGCGGCATCTTCGAGCGCGCGATCGCGCGCGGGGTCAGGATCGGGCCAACGTGGGTCACGCCGGAGACCGGGGGCGAGGCGACGATCGATCGCGAGCTGCGTCTGGTCGAAGTCGTGGACCCGCGCTGGTCGACGGTTCAAGCTCTGGTCAAGGTCTCGCGCGACCCTCAGGCGATCGCCAACCTGTCGCAGGCTCGCGCTGCCGAGGTCGCGGCGGTGGACACACATGGCCTGCTCAAGGTCGCGCTGGCGCGATTCCGGCTGGGGACCAAGGGTTCGGCCGACGAGGTTCAGCGCGCCCTCCTGACCGTTGCGCGCAACGCCGCGCCTACTTACTCTTTTGGCCCGGAGGAGCAGCTGGCGCTGATCACGGGGCGCGACTGGCGAGGACGGTACGTCGGTGCGTGGCACACCCACTCACCCCACGACGTGGGCGGAGCCTGGGGAGGCGGGGATGTGCCGAGCTTCGAAGACATGCGGAACGCGGTGGAGTTCGGCCAGTTCCTGACCCTGTCGTTTCAACAAGACGGTTTCGATCTCTACGACGCCGAACCGCTCGGCGACGCGAAGCGAATCGACTTGAAGCTGGTGAAGGTCATCCGCTACCGGTCCCCGCAATGGCGGGCCCATTTCCAGAAACTCCACCCCGGCACGAAGTAGTTCGCATCGGAAGTGCGAAGATCGGGAGTTCCTCATGCGAGACCGCGTCCGCTTCTTCTCCGCCTTCGTTCGCCGCCCTTTCGATACGGGGGCCATCACGCCCTCTTCCGCCCACCTGGCCGAGGCGATGGTGGAGGGCATGGGCCTACCCCTTGCCGACACGGTGGTCGAGCTTGGTCCCGGGACGGGAGTCTTCACCCGCGTCATCGAAAAGCAGCTCCGGCCCGAAGCGCGTTTCTTGAGTTTCGAGATCAATCCCG
The DNA here is from genome assembly GCA_031405615.1 of Vicinamibacteria bacterium. Lineage (GTDB taxonomy): Bacteria > Acidobacteriota > Vicinamibacteria > Fen-336 > JAGNNV01 > JAGNNV01. Next base: position 2,508 of record JANNJB010000194.1, read on the forward strand.
ACCTGGCCGCCGAGTTGAAGCACCGATTCCCCCGGGTTCAGATCGTGAACGACTCAGTGGAGAACATCCGGCACCATCTAGAGGCGGCGGGACGCCACGACGTGGACTCCGCTATCTCCGGCCTCCCCTGGGCCGCGTTCTCGCCCGACCGTCAGGAGAAGCTGCTGGATGCGACGATCCATGCGCTCAAACCCGGCGGACGTTTCGCGACGTTCGCGTATTCGCACGCGGCCTGGCTTCCGCCCGGCCGCCGTTTCCGGGAGCTTCTCGACTCGCGGTTCAAGCGCGTGGAAACGTCGAAGGTGGTGTGGCGGAACACGCCGCCTGCTTTCGTTTACCGATGCTTGAAGTGACCTCGCAACCCTGCTACTTAAGCAGGTAGCTCATCATCCGGAAACCGCGAGCGCCGTCCTTCACGAGGGCGGACTTCGC
>JANNJB010000195.1:0-4739 GCA_031405615.1 Vicinamibacteria bacterium
AGCGCCCCGGCAACTGCGTCGCGCCGCCCCGAATCCGCAACCAGAAGACGCCGCCCGCGGTAAGCCTTTGCGTATCTCGACACTATCGTTTCATCGGGACTGGGAGCCTTGTAGTTGTGCTCCCCGCGATCGGAGCCCCTACCCCGCAAGGAGCAACTCACGTCACCCCGGCGAAAGCCGGGGCCTAGCGCGACAATCCGTTACCGTCCGCGACGTCCACTTTCCATCCCCACGCTTCGAGCATGATGTGAAACAGTCGGGTGTTCGGGAAGAAGCCGCTCACGCGCTCCGCACCCGCGCCAATCGCTATGGTCGCCACCTCTTCCCCGCTGTGCGAATTGTCGACGAGCACGGACTTGAGACGGATCGGCTGGTTGGTCAGGCCGCCTGCGGCCTTCCACTCGTCGTAGCCGGCGAGAATCTGCCCATCCGACCCCTCGCCTCGGGTCCGGAGCGCGAAGGAGTGGTCGGCGGTGAAGAGCAGGAGCGTGTCGTCGAGCTTCACCCGGGCCTGAATCTCCGCGATGAGCTTGTCGAGGGCCACCATCTTCTCGAGCCCCGGCTTGGGGTCGTGGGTGTGGGTGTCCCACTCCACCATCAGGAAGTATCCCTTGGGGCCCTTCTGGAGTTCGTCGAGCGCCCGCAGGGCGGCAGCTCGCACATCAATGCGATCCGCCACCACGATCATCCGCCCGCGTTCCCCGGCTGCGGCCTCGAGGGTCGGATGAATGGCACGGCGGTGGCGCGCGGAGAGTGCTTCAAGGCTTCCACCCGCCGCATTGAGCTGCTGCTCCAACTCGGGGCGGCCCGCCCCGATGAGCACATCGACACCGTCTCCGAAGCGGGGCTCGAAGGCCTGCGGAAAAATCTCCGCCCCTTTCCCGCGGTCGTTGGCGCTCGCATAGCAGGCGGCGGGCGTCGCATCGATGATGGGCATGTCGGTGACGACACCCGTCGCAAGACCCTTTTGCTCGGCGTACTCCAGGATCGTCTTCAGGCGCCGACCGTCCTGTTTGCCGCGCACCGCCTCGGGTCCCTGGCTGATCACGCCATTGTGGGTCTTCTGGCCGGTGATGATTGCGGTCATGCTGCTCGCGGAGTCCGAGACGAAACCGCGCGCGGGAGACGTATCGCTCAGACCAACGTGCGGCCAGCCCTGAATGTGCAGTTTGAGCGGCGCCTGGTAGCCGTACAGGCTCGCCGCGTTCAGCGTGGGAATCCCGCCCGCGTCCGCCACGAAGAGGATCACGTTCCGCGCCCGCTTTGGCCCGGCGGCGCTTGCGGGAACCGTGAGCAGCGCTGCGGTAAGAACGGCCACGAGGAAGCGTTTGAACATGGGCGGAGTTTATGCCGCCTACTTGGGCCATTCGACGCCCGGCGGGAGGGGTAGAGTCTCAGCCATGCGAACACTCCGACTGCTCTCCCTCTCCACCCTCATCGGCGCCTCGCTGGTCGCCAGCCCCCGGGTTATCCGGGGAGCCGACGCGAATGAGACGAAGCTGCTCACTCAGCCTGCGATCAGCGCGACCCACATCGCCTTCATCTACGCAGGCGACCTGTTCGTCGCCGACCACAACGGCGGAGGCGTCCAGCGACTCACCGCCGACGATGGCCTCGAATCGAACCCGGTGTTCTCCCCCGATGGCCGCACCATCGCATTCAGCGCGCAATACGACGGCAATGTCGACGTCTACACCGTGCCGGTGACGGGTGGCGCGCCCACGCGACTCACTTACCATCCAAACGCCGATGCGGTTCAGGCGGTGACGCCCGACGGCAAGTCGGTCCTCTTCACGTCTCAGCGCGCGACGTTTACCACCCGCTATGCGCAGCTCTTCACCATCCCGATGAGCGGCGGGATGGAAGAAGCGCTGCCCATTCCGAATGCCGCACGCGCCGCCTATTCGCCGGACGGCTCGAGGATCGTGTACAACCCCATCGCCGGCCGCTACCAGCAGTGGAAGTCGTACCGCGGCGGAACCACCTCGACGCTGTGGCTCTACAACGTTTCGGGCCACGCCACGGAAACGATTCCCCAGCCGGCCGGACGTTCGAACGACACCGATCCGATGTGGATCGGCGACACCGTCTATTTCCGGTCGGACCGCGCGGGCGAGTTCAACGTGTTCGCCTTCAACACGAAGACGAAGCAGATCCGCCAGGCGACGAAGCACGACGACTTCCCGGTCCTGAACGCTGCGTCAGGCGCGGGGAAGATCGTCTATGAGCAGGCGGGCGTTCTCCATCTTCTCGAACCCGCTTCGGGCCAGAGCCGCGCCCTCTCGATCAGCGTGGCCTCGGACCTGCGTGAGACGCGACCGCGTTTCGCCAAGGGAGTCCGGTGGATCCGTGACGCCGCGATTTCTCCTTCGGGCGCGCGCGCCGCCTTCGGATTCCGCGGGGAGATCGTGACCGTGCCCGGTGAGAAAGGCGATGTGCGCAACCTGACCGGGAGCGTCGCGGTCCACGACCGTTCGCCCGCGTGGTCGCCTGACGGGAAGTCCGTCGCGTGGTTCTCGGATGCCTCCGGCGAATATCAGCTCCACATCGGGAGTCAGGACGGAAAAGGCGCGCCGCAGGTGGTCAAGGTCATGGGCGAGGGTTTCTACACCGATCCCGTCTGGTCGCCCGACTCCCAGAAGATCGCGTACTTCGATAACTCGCAGAGCGTCTACTGGCTCGACGTCAAGTCGGGGGTTTCGAAGAAGGTGGCGCAGCAGCCGACCTACGGCCCGGTCATCGTCATCAGCTATTCGTGGGCGCCCGACTCGAAGTGGCTCGCGTACGCGATGGACAACGAGGCCGGCATCACCACGGTGTACGCATATTCCATCGAGCAGGCGAAGTCGTTCCAGGTGAGCGACGGCCTGAGCGATGTGCGCAGCCCGGACTTCGACAAGAGCGGCAAATACCTCTACTTCCTCGGCTCCACCGACGCGGGCCCGGTGAAGGACTGGTTCGCCCAGTCGAACGCCGACATGAACGCGACATCGGGGATCTACCTCGCGGTGCTTCGCAACGACATCCCCTCCCCACTCGCGAAGGAAAGTGACGAGGAAAAGGCCGCAGCAGAGAAGAAGGATGAGCCGAAGGCCGACGACAAGGCTCCCGCGGCAGCGACTTCTGCGCCCGCCGCTTCACCTTCCCCCGCCGACGCGAAGAAGAAGGAAGACCCCTTCCGGATCGACTTCCCCGGCCTCGAGTATCGAATCCTCGACCTGCCGATCGTTCCCGCCGACCTCACCCACGTTCAGGCGGGCCTCGCGAACCAGGTCTTCTACCTGAAGCGGGTGGACGGCAAGACCTCGCTCAATCGCTACGACCTGACCACGCGGAAGAACGAAGTGATCGTCAACGAGGCGAACGACTACGTGATCTCCGCCGACGGCAAGAAGCTCCTGTATCGCAACGGCGAGAACTGGGCGATCGTGGCCACCGCGAAGAAGGCCGAACCGGCCGAGGGCAAACTGGCGGTGGACGGTATCGAGGTGCGGGTCGATCCGCGCGCGGAGTGGAAGCAGATCTTCGACGAGGCCTGGCGCATCAACCGCGACTACTTCTACGCGCCCAACATGCACGGCGTCGACTGGGCGAAGCAGCGCGACAAGTACGCGGCGTTCCTTCCCCATGTCGCCACCCGGCCCGATCTCAACCGGCTGCTGCAGTGGATGTCGAGCGAACTGGCGGTCGGTCATCACAACGTCGGCGGTGGCGATATCCGCGCCGAAGTAAAGAACGTGCCGGGCGGCCTGCTCGGGGCGGACTACGAAGTCGCTAACGGCCGATACCGGATCAAGAAGGTCTTCGGCGGCCTCAACTGGAATCCGCAGCTTCGAGCGCCTTTGACCGAGCCCGGCGTGAACGCGAAGGCCGGCGAATACCTCCTCGCCGTGGGCGGCCGTGATCTTCGCCCGCCGATGAACCTCTACAGCCTGTTCGAGAACACGTCGGGCAAGATCGTCGAGATCACGCTCGGGCCGAACCCCGACGGGTCGGGCTCGCGCACTGTCCCGGTCGTTCCGATCGCGAACGAGGGCGCCCTGCGCAACCGCGACTGGGTCGAGAGCAACCTCAAGAAGGTGGACAAGGCAACCGGCGGCAAGGTGGCCTATGTCTACGTGCCGAACACCGCGCAGCAGGGTCACGCCTACTTCAAGCGCTACTTCTATCCGCAGGTCCACAAGGAAGGCGTGATCATCGACGAACGGTTCAACGGCGGAGGCAGCGTCGCCGACTACTACATCGACATCCTGCGTCGTCCCTTCATCGCCAACTGGGCGATGCGCTACGGGGCCGACCTCAAGACACCCTTCGCCTCGATCCAGGGACCGAAGGCGATGATCATCGACGAAACCGCGGGCTCGGGCGGCGACCTTCTGCCCTGGATGTTCCGCAAGTTCGGCGTGGGCCCTCTCATCGGCAAGCGCACCTGGGGCGGCCTCGTGGGCATCCTCGGTTTCCCCGTCCTCATGGACGGCGGGAACATCACCGCGCCCAACCTCGCGATCTGGACGCCCGAAGAGGGCTGGATCGTCGAGAACGAAGGTGTCCCGCCGGATATCGAAGTCGAAATGACGCCCGCGGACGTCATCGCGGGACGCGATCCGCAGCTCGAGAAAGCCATCGAGGTCGTCATGGCCGAACTGAAGAAGAACCCGGTCAAGAAGCCGGTCCGTCCGGCTTACCCCGTCCGCGGCAAGACGCTGCGCGGCACTCTTCAGAAGTAGCCGAGGAAGAAG
>JANNJB010000196.1:0-15197 GCA_031405615.1 Vicinamibacteria bacterium
CGGATCCACCGCTTTCTCGCCCAAGGGGTGCGCCGAGTGCAGCTCGAGTCGTGGCATTGCTCGCAAAGCTTGATCACGGAAGGTTGATCGATGAGATACACGCCGATCGAGCTGTGGGGTGAATGACAGGCCACGCACATGCCGGTATCCACGGGCTGGTGTTTCGCGGGGCAGCGCGGCGATCCTCATCAGGGTGTCTTTGTGGCAGCCGCGGCAGAGTTCACGCGTGTCCGCCTTGAGGAGCTTCTCGTGGTTCGAGGCGTGAGGGTTGTGGCAATTCACGCAGGCTCTCTTGTCGGCCACCGGCCAGTGCAGCCGTGGCTTTGCCAGGGTGGCGTTGACCATGTCGTTGTGGCATCCCTTGCAAAGTTCGAAGCCGTTGCCCTTGGTGGCGAAAGGAACCGCGGAGTCCGGGCCTTCATGGCATTTGTTGCAGGTGCCGGTCGTGACCGGAGCATGGACGCTCGCCAGCAGCAATGCTGGTTGATCCGAGCCATGGGGGTCGTGACAGGTCGAGCACGACGCCTTGGCCACCGGGTACTTCTGATGCCGCGCCACAAAAGCCGGGCCGTCCGGCTTGTGGCACTTCACGCACAACCCGGGCATCGCGCTCTTGAGGAGATGGGCCGACTGAGCGGAGCCATGGGGGTCGTGGCAGGTCACGCACCCCTTCCGCACCGGGTCGTGCTTGAATCTCGCCTTGGTGACCCTCTCTCCGATCTCCTCGTGACAGCCAAAGCACAGCTCGTCGCCTTTCTTGACAAGGAGGGCGGCGGTGTCGGACGCATGAGGGTCGTGGCACCGCTGGCATTCTCCATCGGCGACGACTTTGTGAACGCTCTTCGCTTTCGCCGGAATGACGCGGTCATGACACCCGGCACAGATCTCCTTCGGGCCGCCGGAAAGGAGCCTCGGATGGGATGAGACATGGGGGTCATGGCATCCCGAGCAATCACCGGACTTCACCGCGGTATGGACGAAGAGCTTCTTGAGCTTCTGCGCGAAATCGGTGTGACAGCCAAGGCAGGCCTTGTTCTGATTGGGCTCTATGAGCCGGTAGGGATTTTGCTGTCCACGGGCCAGAGGCGGCGCCCCGAAGAGCGCGACCACCGACACGCACACGATCGTCAGACGCCAACGCATGGTTGTTTCCTCATTTGATCCTTGCTGGTGCGGGGAGGTGGCAGTCCTTGCAGGAATTCATGGCGAACGGGGCATGGAGGTTGGCCTTGAAAAGGTGCTCTTCTTTCGAGGCATGAGCGTCATGGCACCGTTCGCAGCGCATCCGCGCCGGGTCGATCTGGACGTGCGCGTCTCCGAAGGCCGGCGTGCGCAGGTCATGACACTCCGCGCAGGTCTCCCGAATGGGCTTCGCCATCAGCCGGTTCTCGGCCGACGAATGAGGCTTGTGACAGCGAAGGCAGTCCCGGGCCGCCGGCGCGTGGACGTGTCCTGCACTCATGGCGGTCTTGAGCGCCTTGTGGCAGGTGAGGCACAGATCGGGAGTCTTCGCGAGCATCAGGCCGGGAAGGGCGGTCTGGTGCGGATTGTGGCACGCGGAGCACTCGCCCTGAACCGCCGGCTGGTGCCTGGCCTTGGCCGTGGCCATGGCCTCCTTGACCTCGGGATGGCAGGCTCCGCACAGCGTATCGAGCTTGTCCGTGGCCATGCCCTTGACGTTGCTCGCGTGAGGGTTGTGACAGTCGAGGCACATGCCCTCGGCAAAGGGCGTATGCCTCGCCCCCCCGTCGATCGGCTTCATGAGGTCTGCGTGACACGACTCGCACAGTTTCGACCCCTCGGCCCTCAGCAGGCCCTTCGCACCCGAACCATGCGATTCGTGGCACGACGAGCATGCGCCATCCAGGACCGGTTTGTGCGCATAGGTCTTCGCGAAATTCGTTTCGGAGTCCGTGTGGCAGGAGTAGCACACGCGGTCCATCCGGTCTTTCAGGATGGCCTTGACATTTGAGCCGTGGGGGTTGTGGCAGGCGGCGCACTCGGAGGCGGCGGCGGGCGCATGCGGAGTCTTCGCTTTCTCTACCGCCTCCTTCGTCTTGGCGTGGCACGATACGCAGAGGGATCCCGCCTCCGCAGTCAGGAGCCCTTCGTGGTCGGTCGAATGCGCGCCGTGACACGACAGGCACCCCTTCTCGTCCCCGACCGGGGCGTGTTTGAAGCTGACCGCGGCCTCCCTCTCCTTGTGGCAGGTGAGGCAGAGGCGGTTCCCCTTCTCTTCGAGCAGTGAGGCGTTGTTCGAGGCGTGGGGGTCGTGACAGAGGAGGCACTGGCCCTCCTTGAACGGAAGGTGCTGCACCTTTCCGGCTCCCTTGTTGTCCGCTGCCGCATGACAGGAGGAGCACATCTCGGCTCCGGTCTGGTTCACCGCGAAGGGCTTCTCTCCCGTCGGCGCCTTGTGGCACGTCTCGCACTCAGACGCCGCGACCGGCGCGTGAACGCTTTTCTTGAGAAGTGCTATCTGCGCCGAACTGTGGGGACTGTGACAGACGGAACAAGACGCCTGCTCGACCGGATAGCCGCCGTGCGCCTTCTTGAATGCCGGCGCCTCGGCCGGGTGGCAGCCGAGGCACAGGGCCTTCTCCTCCTTGACCAGTAGATTGGGCTGGTCGGCCGCGTGCGACGAATGGCAGGCCGAGCACCCGTCTGTTTGCAACACCTTGTGGACGACCTTCTGGTTGTAGCCCGCCTCGTCGTGGCACTGGTAGCAGACCTTCTGTCCGTCCGCGCTCAGGAGATTATCGGCGTTGGATGCGTGTGGGTTGTGGCAGAGGACGCACCGTCCGCTCTTGACCGCGGTATGGACGTGGGGCTTGCTCAAACCGAGCTTGGCCTTGGGATGGCAGCTGTAGCAGAGTTCGTTGCCTTCCCGCTTCATGGCTCGCCGGGCCACGAGGCCGTGACGCAGGTGACACTCCTCGCACTTGTTCTGCTGGACCACCGAATGGACGTTCTTCATGCCCATGTATTTGTCCGCGAAAGGCTTGTGGCATCCGAGGCAGTCGCGGCCCGCGAGGCCCTGCTTCGAGTTGGGCGCGGCGCCGCCGAGCGTCCGTTTCGGCTTCTCCTGTCCATGGGACGCCTGCAAACCCGCGAACATCACGAGCAGAGCCACCCACGGCAGGACCCGGATCAGCCCTCGTCCTGGCATCACTTCACCCTTTCCAGATAGGTCTCGACCTTCGATTGCGCCCGCAGCCTGGCCGCGTAGCTCTCCACGCCCTTCTTGATCTTCTCGCCGTACACCTTCTTCGAGATCTCCTCTCTGACTTCGTCGTACGGCCTCGCCGTGGATGCGAGCACTTGCTGTACGGCCAGAACGTAAGCGTGACCCTCCGGACTCTCGTACAGCTTGAAGTCTCCGGCTTTGGAGCCGGTCAGAGCCTTCTGCATTCCCTCCGGCATGCTGTCGATGGTAACCGGCTGTCCATCGAGGGTCAGCAGTCCGGGCGTCCCCTTGGCCACCCGGCCCTCGGCGCTTCCGGCGAGCCACCCGTAGTCCGACCCTTCCCTCAGCTTCCGTATCGCGTCCTCACCCGAGGCCCTTCGCACGAAGGTGAGGCTCTTGACCCGCAGCATGGCGGGGTAGGAGTACTCCTTCACATGCGCGTTGTAGTACTGCTTGACCTCTTCCTCCTTCAGCTTGCTCTCCGGGGCGATCACCTTCTGCACGAAGCTGTCGAAGATGAGGGACTCCTTATAGCCCGTGACCCGATCGCGATAGGCGTTTGTCTTGTCGATCCCGAGCCTTTGGGCTTCCAGGTTCAGCAGTCTCCGCCCCAGGGTGGCGTCGAGGGCATCCTCTTTCTTCGCGTTCATGTTCCGCCCCTGCTTGGCCTGGTCGGAACCGTGAAAGGACTGCATCCGCAGGTAATCCGTCAGGTCGCCGACGGTTACCGACGCCCCGCCTTTGATCTCCGCCACCACTCGTTTGTCCTTCAGCAGCGCGTCGATGCCCGGCTTTGCGGCTTCGTAGTTGAGGCTCTTGAGCAGAGTCTGGTTCACGACCACGAATTGACGCCTCTGGGCCTGCTCGTGGACCTTGAGGAACGCCAGCTGTTGCTGGCTCACCACCCGCTTCCGTGCCTCCGCCCGAGCTTCAGCATTTTCCGGGTAGCGGATGTCGATCACTCTCACCACGACGAACCCGGACGGGAGACGAAAGACTGGGCTCACTTGTCCGGCCTGAAGCGTGGCGATTGCTTCCGCAATCTGGGGGAGGAATTCCTTCTTCGGATGGTAAGCGCTGTCGTCATCGGCCTTGGCGGTCTTCGCCGTCACGGCCCGGGCCGCAACCTCGGCGAACGCCGCACTGCCGGCGATCTCCTTGCGCACGCGGGAGGCGGCCGCTTCGTCGGTGAAGAGCAGCGACGAGGTTTTCCATTCGCGGACCGACTCCTTGAACAGCTTCTCGACCGCGCGCGCGTCCGGCACGACGCCCTTGACGAGTCTCTCGATGAGCACCTCCCGCAGAATCTCCCGGGACGTGACCTCGACCTGCTTCCGGATCTCCGGAACCTCGTCGAGACCCATGGTCGCCGCCTCCTGGGCGATGAGTCTGATGGTGATGAAACGATCGAGCAGTGCCATGTCCTCCGTCGTGCCGCGGCCCTGCCGGAGGCGCGCGCGGTCCGAAGGCCGGAGGTCCCTCGCCATCTCATCGAGGAAGATCGGATCGCGATTCACGACCGCCACCGCGGGCCGGCCTTTATTCTGGGTATGGGCCGGCTCCGCGCCGCCCAGGGGCGCGGAGGTGTGTATCAAAGCGACCAGGAGACCGGTCACGACTGGAAAACGATTTCGCATGAGATCCTTTCGAATGACTTCCGCTCGTTCCACCTTCATTGATCTCGGCCCGCGATCAGCTCGGTCGTGAGCCGCACCATCTGGGTGGCCATGGTGTGCGCGGTTCTCGACCTTCCTCGCTCGAAAAAGCCGAGGCCGTCGGCGCCGTCGTTGTAACTGTCCGAGTTCCAGACGACCCTGCGGCTTTCCCTTTCGATCAGCACGGCTGAGAACTCCACCCCGGTGCGGCCCCCGGGCCCGTCGTAGTCCTCGTAGCGGAGGACTCTCCCGGCCAGGATGAAATCCGCCTCGATGAGCGCGGCCACCATCTCCGCGTCGCGGATGGACAGTCCGCCATCCATGATGACCCGGGCGTCGAGGAGCTGCCGCCGGGCGACCCCCGTGTCGAGCACGCGAAACTGCGGGAAGCCCGACAAGTGCCGGATGAAGAGAAGGGCCAGGATCTCTCCGGCATTCCGTCGCTCGCTCAAGTTGAAGAACGGCACGACCGCGACGGAGTACGGCCGGCCGGGTTCGAGAGCGAGGCCCCGGAAAGACGACTTCGGCCGGAACTTCGACGCGCGCTTCAGGCCGGTTCTGAGCTGCCCGGTCTTCAACCAGGAGACGAGCGAATCGCCGAGGCGATCGAGCACCCGGGTCAGCACTTTCTGGTAGTCGTTGACCAGGCCAAGCTCGAACAGGCCCGGCGAGTCGTCTCCGGCCATGGCCGCATCCTCGGCCCAGACCACAACCGGCACGGCCCGGATCGATACCAGTCTCGCGAAAAGCGCCAGCTTGGGCGGAACGTCCTCGCTCGAGAGTTCGACCGAGGCGATCACCACGCCATCGACTCCGGTTTCCTGCCTGAGAAACTCGGCGGTGGCGGCGTCGATGCCGGCCACGTACCTCACGCGGTGGCGAGCGATGAACGCATCGAGCGCCTCGTTGCCAAGGACGCGGACTCCCTGATCGGCGAATCTGTCGATCAGGAACTGCCTGACCTCGGCGGCGCGAATTCCGCGACCGCTCAGGTTCTCGACGGGAAACACCGCGACCGCCTCGATCCGCTCGGAGGCGGACGCCATCCCGGAGCCGAGCAGGAGCAGCAGCAGGATGAGCCGGTTAAGAGCCTGGCTGAACATCTCTCACCTTCGAGTCGACCACGGCCTTGATGCTTCGCAACGTTTCGATCGCGGCCGGCAGGCTCTTCTGCCGCGCGCGGGCGGTGGTCGCGTCCCTTTCGTAGGCCGCGCGCATGGCCGCCATCACATCCGAGGCGAACCGTTGGGCGCGCCCGTCTTGATCGTAGTCGTCGGCGTACGTCTGCCCATAGACGGTTCGGGAACTGTTGTCCACGAACATGATCGAGGCGCGGGTCTTGCTCACGGGAACGAGAACGGCCGAGATCTCGACCACCATGGGTGCTCCGCCCGCGTCCATGAGGCTGAACGAGGCCTGCTCGAAGAGCCGGGGCTCGAGCACCAGCGCCGCCTCGTACTCGTTCCAAAGGGCTCTGCCCGGGGCATACGCAGGGTATTCGAGGGTCAGCCGGCGCAGGGCCCGCATGAACTCCGGGTCGGTGGGGCTCCGTCCCAGGAACAGCGCCAGCGCCCGATCGCTCATTCCTCCGGCGGTGAGCTGGCCACTCCATCGCTCCTGCTGTTCCTCCCGGGCGGCCCCGGGGTCTACCGCCGGTTTCAAGTACGGGAGGAGGCTCTCGCGCTGGGCCCCGATTGCCTGGACGTTCTTGGTCATGACCGAAGGGGTCGCGATGGAGAACGGGGCGGAGAATTCGAGATAAGGATGATCATCGGTGTTCAAGACGCCGTTCTGCCCGAAACTCCTCATCCCCTCGGTGCCCATCACGAAGTAGCTGAGGAGATCGGTCGCCGTCCCCATCGACACCCGGTTCAGATCGCCCGCGATGGCGGGTTCCCCGATTCGCCTTTCGAGTTCCGCTTCGTCGATGACGAACGGGGCATTGCTGCCCACCATCACCGAGTCGTAGTGCGTGAGCCACAGCATGGTGTGGGGGAAGTGCCGCTGAAACGTCTTGACCACCGAGGCGAGGTCCAAAGGAGTCAGCTCGTAGATCGGGAGCCACTGGGCGACCACCCCGCCCGGTCGAAGATGCTGCGCCGCAAGTTCGAAGTACTCGCTCGCATACAAGGAGCCCGCACCCTTGAACCAGGGGTGAATCGGGTCTGCGGTGATGACGTCGAACATCCGGTTCGTGGTCATCAGGAAGTTCCGCCCGTCGTTCAAGACGACGCGGACTTTCGGATTGTCCAGCACGCGATGGTTGTACTGCTCGAAGGTCCTCGCCACACCGAGCACCTGAGGCTCGATCTCGACCAGCGTCACCTGCTCGACGCTCGGGTGGACGGCGGTGGCTCCCGCGGTCATCCCGCTGCCCATGCCGACCACCAGGACGTCCTTGGGATCCCGATTGAGAAGCATGGGCAGGTGTCCGAGCGTGAATTGCACCTGCTGCGCCTGAAGATGGGTGGACGCTTCGACCCTTCCATTGGTGAGAAAAGCCTGCTCGCCGCCCTTGACCTTGATGACACTGACAATGGCCTCGGCGCCCTCCGCGTAGTAGAGGACATCCGTGTTCTCCACCGCTTCGCGAACCTTCTCGGGCGAGGAGAAGGCCTCAGGCTGGTTGCTCCGGAAGATGGCGAAGTACCTCTCGTCCCATAACCTCGCCGCATCGGGATTGAGGGCCAGGACGGCGATGATCGCGACGGTTGCGGCGGCGACCGCGGTGGGCAGCCATCGCTGTTTTCGCAGGGTCGCGAGCACGAACAAACCCAGGCCGATGTTCAGGAGGGTCAGGATCTGGAGAGACCTCTCGATGCCGAAGACACGAATCATCAGGAGGCCACTGGCCGCGGCCCCCAGAATGGCGCCCAGCGTGTTCGCGGCGAGCACGTCTCCGACCGCTCGCCCCGTCCCCTTCCGGTACCGGGCGAGCGCCTCGCCGGCGATGGGAAACGCAGCGCCCATGAAGAGCGCGGGAACCACCATGTACAGGAAGGCGAGCGAGAAGTTGGCCCACACCCTCACCTGGAAGGACTCGACTCCGGTTCCAAGAAAGTAGCTCTGCAACCGGATGGCGTTTCCGGGAATGTCACGGAGGCCCACCGTGACCACGAGGGCGGCGATTCCGATCGCCACTTGCGTCATCCCGAACCAGGCGACCAACCGCCGCGTTCCTGGAATCTTGGTCCCAAACGCCCTCACCAGGAGACCGTAGGCCTCGCTCCCCAGGGCGATCCCGGTCAGAAAGGCGACCAGGATGATGGTGAAGCCGTACACGCTGGCGCCAACCGCAACTGTGAGTATGCGGGTCCAGAGCACTTCGTACCCGAGCGCACAGAAGCCGCTGAGTCCGATCCCCCAGAGGATCCACCTGGGCGCGAGCAGGTCCTGGCCCTCCTCCGTGGGCGCCACGACCGCGCCCTCCTTGGGGGAGGCGCCGACAACTTTGTTCTGCAGGGCGATGGCGACGAGGCCGATGACGATGTTCGTGGCGACGGCGATGTACAGCGCCGTGCTGACGGAGTAGAGCCTGAGGAACACGAAGCCCGCCAGCAGCGCCCCGAGGACGGCGCCCAGGGTGTTGAAGGCGTACAGGAAAGAGAGATGGCGGCGCAGGTTCTCCGGCTGGCCGGAGACGAAGCGCGAGATGACGGGCAGGGTTCCCCCCATCAGCATGGTCGGCAGGATGAGGGCGGTGACTGAGAACACGATTCTGACCGTCGTGAGGTACAGCGTCGCGTCATCCCGTCCCTGGGCGAGCGTCGCGTAGACCTGTGGATAGAGCTTCATCAAACCCGCGAACAGGAGGGCGGAGGGCGCGATCCCGAGTTCCAGCAGGCCGTAAAGCCGAAGAGGTTTCTCGACCCGGTCCACGAACCGGCCGACCACGTGGCTGCCGATGGCGAGCCCGGCCATGAAGATCGAAAGAACCACGGTCACCGCGAGGTGCGACCCTCCGAATACCAGGGTGAGGGAGCGGACCCACACCACCTGATACACGAGCGCCGCCGCGCCGGAGAGGAAGAACAGGAGATAGATCAGGCTGACGGGCATGGAGGGTCCTTAATCACGGTTTGCTCAGCAACTTGTCGAAAAGCGCGTCGACCGCCTGTTCGGTCACCTTGTTCATGGGTTGGCCGCCACCGCCAATCAGGCGGTTCCAGAAGCCGATCCCGCCCTTGGTGGATGAGGCGCTCCAGACGATCTTCCCGGTCCCGGTCTCGATGACCTGGATGCTCATCGAGATGATGTTCGCGGTGCTCGTGCCGGACCGCGTTTCCCCGTATTCCCTCACCACCCCCGTGATCACGGCATCGACCTTGAGGAAGGCGCCGAGCTTGACGACTTCTTCGATCATGGGCGACGAAGGCGCTTGAACCTCGGTCTTGGCAATGCCGCGGGCGACCTCGCCGACGGGCAGGACGTACACCGCCTGGGCGGCCAGAAGGCGGCTGATGAACACGTCCCGCACCCGCTCGGCCGTGATCTGATCCCGGGCGAGATTGGCGAACGGCATGACCGCGACGTTCTGGATGCTGCCGAAATCCATTTTCGGATCCCGGTAGACATCCGTGACCTGCGCCTCGCAAAGCGGCGCTGCGACCGCGAGCCCCAACCCAACCAGGGCCGCCATCTTCAAAGCTCTTCTCATACCCTGGCCTCCCAAACCATCACAGAAACAGCCTCACCCGCGCGCTCAGAATCTTCGATTCGGTCTTCAGATTCACGAACTCGGTCCGGGCTCTTTGGTAGGACACGTCGATGTAGGACTGACGTGAGACGTTCCAGCGCACCGCGGCGAGGGTGCTCCGCTCCGTGCCGAACTCCAGGGCCCTGATGGCTTCATTGGAGGCGAACACGAACTGCAGGGTTCCATCCGGGAAGGGCGTCCAGGAGGCGCTGAGGTCGAGGGTCGTCCTCGTGGTCTGGCCGGTGGCGGTAACAACTTCCCCCCCGAGCGCCAGGTGGAGGGCCGGGATCGGATCGAACGCGACCGACGCGTAGGACCTGCGCTGCAGGGACCGGGGAGCGCCGACAAATGTTCCCGAACGTGTAGTCCTCGTCTCGTCGTAGCTCAAGGTGAGGCTCAGCCGCTGCCGCGGGACGATGGTGGCGCTGGCGTTGACGAGGCGGTCATGGGAGATCTCGCCCGTCTCACGCGTCGTGGAAGCCCGGCCGAAGCCGAACAGGACGTCCACCCCTCGATAGGGCTGAGCCGCGTTCTGGACGAACTAGCCCTTTCGAGTGCTCGGCAGCCCGGCGATCTCCTCATCCTGTCCGGAATACAAGAAGGAGCTTCGCAGGTTGGGAAACGGATCGACGGTCAGGGTGGCGCTTGAAAGGGTGGCGACCCGATGGCCACGCGTCTGCGTGCCCTGCTCCCGCGCCAACCGCGCATTGGCCGAGAAGATGCGGCCGAACGTGTGGTTCGCCGACAGGCCGTTCGAAAGGGTGTCGGTACGAGGTCCGAACCCGTTGGTCCCGTTGGACAGAAAGAACCCCTCGTAGTACAGGGAAGGGGTGTCGAGAAGCCGAAGCCTCACATCGGTGTGGAGCAGGTCGCTGTTCCGGTTCATCGTGCTGCCGGCCACCCCGGCCGGCCGCCGGAGGAAGGCCTGCATTTCCGTCACGAGAATGTCCCGGAAGCGCGCGGAGTCCGGCACGGCGGGGGAGAGGGCACGCGTGACCGCCTTGACGTACCGGGCGGTGATGCCGGGGAAATCGATCTCGAAATAGCTCTCGAAGGCGCCGAACGGCGCGACCGAGACGGTGGCCTCCCGCTTCCAGATCACGTTGTCAGGGCTCGAGTAGATCTCCCACGAGAAGGCGTTGGCGACACCTGGAGGCAGCTCGCGGTCGACCCAGATTCGGAACCGGTTGACCTCCGTGGGCGTCAGCATATGAAGGCCGATGTTCCTCGACTGCGCGTCCGCAGGGGTCGCGGGCAGACCCAGGTTGATCGAGGCGCCCGCCCTGAGGTTGAAGTCGATGAGCGCTCCATTCGGCGAAAGCTTCGCGGTGACCGGCGTGTCGCTGATCCCCGAAAGGCCCTCGAACGGCGTCACGGGCAGCGCCACCTCTCCGCTCTCTCCCGGCGCCGCCGTTCTGAGTTCCAGACGGTTCACGGTGTAGGCCGCATTCCAGAGGAGTCGTTTCTTGAGGAAGGAGCGGGAATAGTCGCCATGAATGGCGTGAGACACCTGGTGGGTCTGCAGTCGCGCGATCCGGTCGTCGGTAGTCAGAGTGGAACCGCGGTAGTTGAGACTCAGGCCCCGGTTGATGTACCGGGACGCGAGAGACCCGAAGTCTTTGGAAACGTCCTGAAATGCGCGTTCGCCGTCGAAGGTGTGGGTCTTGAGAAACTGGAAATCCGACTGAGGGCCGCCCGAAGGCGCCCACCGCAGATACGCGGAACGTTCATCGTTGACGAGTTTGACGTTCGACTGGCTCGCGGTCCTGGAGAGGGCCTCTCGTCTGAAGTAGCCGACCCCGGGGGCCAGCACCGGATTGGTCGATTGCAGGAGGAAGAAGGGGCGGTTGTTGGTGAGCGTCGATTCCGTCTTGAGCCCATCGACGCTGACGGAGGTCCTGTTGAGTTCGAAGACGCCGCCGGTATTCAGCCGGAGACTCGGGTAGACAAGCGCGTTCAGGTTCAGAGTGAGTGCGGGAAGGAGGTTCGTGGTGTCGGTCTTGAGGACTTCGCCGGACCCGAAGGTGTTGGTCGTCGACACCGAACTGGACCCGAACTCCAGGATCCTCTGCATATCCGCGAAGATGCCCTGAGCCGAGACCGGACGGGCAAGGCAGGCCAGCGTCCCGGTCACCACGAGCGTGAACCCTGCCGCCCCACGCCGCAACTACCTCGCTCCCATGACCGCAACAAAGCGAGCCCCATCTCCGACATCAATCTCCGATACGACTTTCCGGTCGGCGAGGCGGCCGACGACCAGGGTTCTGGTTTCTGGATTCACCATGTACAAGCGGCTGTCCTCGGCATCGATCAGCAGATGAGAGATCCCTTCCCTGGTCTTCATGAAATACAGGGGCAGAAGCGCGTTGGGGTCGTAGAACTCAACCGCCACCCCATTGCTGGACGCGAGGCAGATCAGGCCGCGTACCTGATCGACCGCGATGGCGCCGACCGCGGCGCCGAGCCGCACCCGGCTGGAGATGGTCAGTTGCTGAGGGTCGAGGACGCTCAGGTAGGGCGATCGCTCGTGGATCACGTAGAGCCGGTTCCCGCTCCGGTTGAACTCCCCCCTCAGGGGCGGCGCATCCATGGACAGCGTCGCGGTGAGGCTGCGGCTCGCGAGGTCGATGACCGAGACCGAACTCGAAAGCGCGTTGAAGACAAACGCCCGTTTTCCCGAAGGCTCGATCACGATCGAGCCCGGGCCGCTGCCGACGTTGAGCCGTTCCTGCCGGGCGAGGGACACCGCGTCGAAGAAGCTGATGCTGTTCGATCCCGAATTGACCGATACGAGCGTGGCGCCGTCGGGGGTGAGCGCGACCTCGCGCGGCTGGTCCCCGGGAGAGACGCGGGTGCGCTGAAGTATTTCGCCCGCGGCCACGTCGATCGACTGGATCTCGTCATCCTTGGGACAAGCCACGAACACCTTGAGGCGCCGCCGATCCAGGGCCATCCCGAAGGGGCCGGCGCAGGTGTGGATGACCGCGGTGGCCTGCCCGAGACTCTTGTCGAAGACGGTGATCGTATTCGAGCCGGAATTGGTCACGAAGCCCGCGTGAGCGGGATTGGGCCGCGGCGGCGTCACCGCCTGAAGCACGGGGCTGAAATCGAACCCCTGGGCGAGGGAGTCCGGGTAGTTGAGGACGAGCCAGAAGAGCGGCGCCTCCTGACGACCGACCGTGAACAGAACATCGAGCCGCACCGGCAGGTCCGGCACAACCAGTGCGACATCTCCGCGCTCGCCTTTCAAGGCGGCCCGGCCGAACTTGAACAGGAACCCGGTGTACCGGCCTTCGGGAAGGCGACCGGAGGCCAGGAGCCGCTGCCGAGAGGCCTCCGCCGGTCCGACCGTCTTCAGGCTCAACACGAGCGGGAACTCAGAGCCGCTGGACGTGATTGCCGACACCGAGGCGATCGCGAAGGTCAGCCGCGCCGCGTCGGCCGGAGAGGGTTGCAGGTAGAGATACACCCCCCCATCGGCTGCGCCGGCCACCGCCGGAGCGATCAGAATGGCCAGGGAGACCGTCAGTCGAAGGCGCAGGTTCACTCTTGACTTATAGCGGGGGGGCGATGCGAACCGCAATGATTCAAACAGAGCACCGCAATGATCCAAAAAGAAAAGGGCTGGGAGTGACCCAGCCCTTTCCAAAGGTGACGTGCCGTCACCGATCCGAAACTAGTCCTTCGCGTGGCACTTGTTGCAGAGCACGCGCTGGTAGCTCGCGAACTTCGTCACCGGACGGTCGTAGTAGGCCGCCTGGGTCTCCGCAGCGACCCGGCCGCGAGCAAACTGCGGGACGGTCGGCGTGGTGTCGGTGCCAGGGAACAGGCTGTTGTAGATCATGAACTCACCTTCCGGGTTCCAGCGCAGCGCTTCCGGCCAGCCCGAGGCATGCGCACGATGGCAGCTGAGGCAGGTCACCTTGTCGCTTGTTCCCGGACCGGCCAGGTACGTGTCATTGCTCTTTGCATGGAGCTGGAGGGTCGCGATGTCGCCCGTGTTCTCCGCGAAGGGCACGAGAGAGTTGAAGGAGGACGCCGCCAGACCCGACAAATCGCCAGACTTCACGTAGGCGTTGTAGATGTTGGCGACATCCGAGCCGAGGCTCTCATCAATCGGGTGGACGTAGTTGCCGCTCGAGTGCATGCCCTGGTGGCAGCTCGCGCACCAGTTGCCCCACGTGTTTGTTCCGGCGCCGCCGTAGGCAACCCGGGTCTGGGTCACTGCCTCGGTCCGGTTGTAGCTGGAGGGAGCGATGGCGATGCCCACCCCGGCGAAGGTAGCGCCCGGCACCGTGTCGCCCAGGCCACGAAGCAGGCGGTAGACGCCAACCGCCTCACCCGCCAGGGGCGCTGCGCTAGTGTCGTACGAGCCCGAACGGACGATCGGCGCCCCGACCTGGCCGAGATTTGCCGCGGTCACGTAGCTGCCATCGGCCAAGCGCCGAACCCGGCCGTGCGGGTCGTGGCAGCTGGTGCATCCGAGTTGACTCGAGGCGAACGATCCCCCGGGCGCCGTCGTGTTCCCCGCATCCGCCGTGAAGGCGGCGTCCACCGCCACGATGCTGTGGCCGTGGGTCTGGCCCGCTTCGGTGCTGGTGGTGCCGCGGATGGTCATCGTGTAGCTCTTCTTCAGCCAGCCGAAGTCGCCGCCAGGCGTTCTCTGCTTGGGAGCCATTCCAGCAGCCAGAGCCCCATCAGCGGTGGAGATGTGATACGAGGAGGGGCCGGTATCGGCGGCGTTCTGGTGGCACGAAAGGCAGGTCGAACTCGGATCGGTCCCCACCAGCAGGAAGTTGCCACCCGTCTTGGGGGTATGCATGCTATGGCAACCGCTGCACTCGGCGACGCCGCCTGCATGGAACGCCTGGCTGTTGGCAGCGAACATCAGCATTGCCAACCCAGCCAAGAAAGTGATTCCTAACGTTTTCGATCGCATTTCGTACCTCCATCAAAGTGAACCAGCCAAAGACAAAACTTGAACATCGACCTGTCCTTAGCAATTCAAGAGCCAATCACTCTCATGGAGGCTGATCAGTCAGTAAGTCGGTTCACCGTTGGTGTTTATCGATGGCAAGTGCGCGGATCGATCTCGACCAGGAAGACGTCTGACGTGGGTGAAAACCCCCGGGGCCTGGGGAAAATGGCGCACCCTGGTCGGGCGGAAAACGACCGGGAAGGCCCTCTCTTAGGGGAACGCGATGCCAAAGACGCTGACCCCGCGCCTGCGCGCCTGGGACACGTAGACCCGGTCTCTCCGATCGATGGCAATGTCGTCCGGCACAAACAGGTTCGCCGGCCTGGACCCGCGACGCCCGAATTCGGTGAGGAAGTTGAAGTCCTTGTCGAACACCATGATCACCGATTTCAGCTTGTCGGCCAGGAAGAGGTTGCCGCGGCTGTCGGACGCGATGCCCGCCACGATGCCGAATCTCCCGGGCGCTGAACCCGGTCGGCCGAACGACGTCAGCTTGCCATCGCGCGAGAACTTGTAGACCGTAAACAGGACCGGCATGGTCAGGAAGATGCTGCCCTCCTTGTCGACCGTGAAACCGATGGCCTCGACGCCGTCCTTCTTCTTCTCGTCCTCCTCCAGCATGGGAAGGAACTCGACGTGCGAGCGGAATTGCCCGTTGCTATCGGTGACGATGACGCTCGA